>JADCGX010000138.1 GCA_020248785.1 Burkholderiales bacterium
CGCCGCGATGCGACCGGGATAAGTCTCGATTCGGGAAGGTAAAGTCGTCAAATCAACGACTTACCTGCTGTTATGCCGGTCGCATCCCGGTGTTATCCAGGTGCACGGCACGGAGGGTATTGGCGGAGACGGAGTCCGCGGGAATCGAACTTCAAGCCATTTCAGGCCGTCTCACAGGCCCTCTGGATCGCCTTCTTCCCTCTGAGTCATTGCGTATCGCCGTTTCACTTCGTATCATGCAGTCTTAATCGGGTTGATGGGTGAGTGGATGACGACCCGAGTTCGGAGGACACATGCCGAAGAAGGCTGCAGAACTCAGCGCGATCAGGGTCCGCGACATCAGACAACCGGGCATGCACTTCGTCGGCGGCGTCGCTGGCCTGGCGCTGCAAGTTCTTCCGAGTGGCGGTCGCAGCTGGGTGCTCCGCGTGCGCATCGGCGGCAAGCGGCGCGACATGGGGCTGGGCGGATTTCCTGACGTCCCGCTGGCCCAAGCGCGCGAAGCAGCTCGGCGGGCGCGCGACAAGATCAAGAACGGCATCGACCCAATCGAGGAAGCACGGCAAGCGCGTGAGGTGCTTCGCCGAGCAGTGCAGAACGCCATCACCTTCCAGGACGTTGCCGAGACATACATCGACCAGCAGGCGCCGGGGTGGAAGAACCCCAAGAGTGCCGCTCAGTGGCGCGCCAGCCTGAAGGCCTACGCCTATCCGCTGATCGGCAGCAAGTACGTGCGCGACATCACGGTGCAGGACGTGCTCGCCGTGGTCGAGCCGATCTGGACGACCAAGACCGAGACGGCCAGCCGTGTGCGCCAGCGCATGGACAAGATCCTCGGCGCTGCCATCGCGCGCGGGTATCGCCCACACCCAAATCCCGCGGCGTGGGACGACAACCTAGAGAACATCCTGCCGGCGCGCGGCCGCGTCATCAAGAAGCAGAAGCAGCCTTCCCTGCCCTACACGCAGATCGGCGAGTTCATGGCCGAACTGCGCAAGCGCGAAGGCGACGGCGCAGCGGCGCTCGAGTTCGCGATCTTGTGTGCATCCCGGTCCGGTGAAGTGCGCGGGGCAACGTGGCAGGAGATCGACTGGAACGAGCGCACCTTCACGATTCCCAGTGAGCGCATGAAGATGGACCGCGAGCACCGCGTGCCGCTGTCTACAGCCGCGCTTGCTGTGCTCGAACGCCAGTGGGAAGCGGCGTGCGCGGAAAGCCCACACGGCAAGCCTGACCCGAAGACACTGATCTTCCCGTCTGCCAGCGGCACAGAGGTGTCTGACGCGACCCTGAACGCCGTGATCAAGCGCATGAACGAGGGCGTGGCGAAGTGGCTCGACAAGGACGGGCGCGCAGCCGTGCAGCACGGGTTCCGCTCGACGTTCGCGACGTGGCGCCAGGACCGGACCAACTTCCCCGAGGAGTTGGGCGAGATCGCCCTCGCCCACTCCAAGGACGACAAGAGCGCGGCCGCCTACCAGCGCGGCGAGATGCTGGAGAAGCGCCGCAAGCTCATGCAGGCCTGGGCAGATTACTGCTCGAAGATCGAACGGCCTGCGAAGGTCGTCGAGTTTGGCAAACGGAAGGAGGCAGCGTGAAGCGGCCCGAGATCAACAGCGACGACGAACTGCGCGACCTGGTGCGCAGGAGCCTCGCTGGCGAGAACGTGACGATCAATGAGCAGGGCTTGGCCATACCGGCAAGCTCTGAAGAGTTCCAGGCCTGGGCTGACGCGGCCGCTGCGGCGATGGCCCTGGGCCTGAGGCTAGACACCGCCGATCCGGAGCTGCGCGCACGGATCGATCGGATCGTGGAAGAAGAGCGCGCGAAGAGCGGCGCACAGCAGGGCGGCAACCCTGCCGGCGCCTGAGCATCAACGAACGCGGAGAGTTCGATGACACCTGCAAGCAAGTCTATCCGCGGTCCACGGGGCCGCAGCTACAAGACCAGTGAAGAGGAGCGTCGGGCCGCTGCACTTGCTCGAGTGCGGCTCTACACCTATGAGTCGACGGGATCGCGTTCGGCTCGGGGGCGACTGGACCAGTTGATCGACGCCGGCCATGTGCCGCAGGGCATCGCGATTGACGAGGCCGCGCGGCAACCTGTCGAGTGGTCGGACCTAGAAGGACGCGCAGCGGTCATCCGGCCATACGCGCGTCATCAGTGGGAGGTGCGCATCTTCCACCTGCCGCATGAGGCTCAGGAAGCGAAGCAGCGCGAGATCGAGCGCCACAAAGCATGGCGGCAGGAGCATGAGCGTGATCGAGAGCACAACGATCGGCGCCGGCGCCTGGAGGCCCGGGCAACCGGCTTCCCCGAGTCGCTCTCTTCATACCGTACCGACACGATCAGCGTCGCGCACACGATGCTCGATACGATTGAGCGCCTCGTGACTGGCGCTCAATTCGACGGGTGCTCCCTCGATGAGGACTCGCAGGACGAAGTGCGCGCGGGAATCTCGTCGATCAAGACCGCATTGGCCTCGGCGACCTACTACTACAACTCCGGAGAGCGCGATCGTCGACGGCGCGAGCTCCACCGGTTCGACGCGCAGAACGACGACCAGCTGCAAGCACTGCTGCGGCAGGTGGGGGCGAAGTGACCAAGCGCACCGGCGCCAAGCGCGGCACGCCGGCCGGACGCCGGAATGACGCTCAGTTGGAGTTCATCAACTCGATCTGGACGGCGACCGGACTGGCGCCCCTTGACCACGCCTGGGCCCGGCGGCGGCAGCTCATTGCGAGCATCAAAGACCACATGCCCGTGATCGACGAGGGCAGCCCGCGGGAAGGACGGCCGCGGCGCCTCGTGGATCGCGGCGCGTTGGTGCTCAACATCGAGCGCGTTCAGCGAGAGCTGATGGAGCAGTTGCAGCGGCCCGTCACGCGCAACGATGCAATCAAGGCATTCCTCACCGACTATGCGGTGAGCACCGGCCGCGATCCGCAGGCGGTGATGGCCGCCGAGTTCGCGACTTGGAAGAAGGAAGTCTCGAATGCGTACAAGCTCCTCAAGACCATCCAGCCAGCCGAGGCAACGAGCGCCGCGCGAGCCAACTTGCCGGAAGAGCTTCTCGACGAGCTGCTACAGGCTCACGAGCTGGCGCGCGATGACCTGTCGGACGCCGCGCAAGACCGCCTGGCAGCGATTACCAAGCGCGCGGCCGAGGACATCAACGGACGCGCGCCCGAGGCGGCGACAAACCGCTGGCTTCAAACCGAGACCGCCGGTGACAAAAGCAAAAAGGGAGCCCGGTAGTTCCTTGAGCCGAATTCGGTAACTGCAAATAGTGGTGTCGCCCCGCAACCTGCGGTGGCCGGTAGCGGCGAACGGTATCGCCGCAACGCGGAGCGACACCCCATGAATCAGCACAGCCGCAAGGCGCTCGAAGACTTCGACCGCCTGCCCAACTCTGCGCACGTCGATGTGCGCGTCGTCGCCGCTTTGCGCGGCTGCGCACCGGTCACGGTGTGGCGCCACGTCAAGGCCGGCATCCTCCCCCAGCCCGAGAAGACCGGCCCGAACAGCACCCGGTGGAACGTCGGCAAGCTGCGCCGGCACGTTGCCGGGAGCGCGCATGCCTGAAAAAAACAAAGCCGCTGGCGGGCGGGCACCCGATCCAGCGGCGAGGAATGCAGCGAAGGAAGTCTATCGCGATGAGGTGCGCTGATGAAGTACGCCAGCGTCCCTACTCGTATCTGGCTGGAAAGCCGCTTCCTTGCCCTCAAGCCGAACACTCAGCGCGTGCACTACGCCCTGTGGACCGGCCCCGAAGTTCTCCTATGTGGAATCACGACGGCAACGCCCGCCGTGATCGCTGGCCGACTCGCCCTCAGCGTCGCCGCCGCGAGGCGGGCTGTCGATGAGCTCGCGCAGGCCAACTTCCTGACGGTCGATCGCGAAGCGCCTCTCATCTGGCTGCACCGCTTCATCGAGGAGCAGCTCGGCGGCGAGCCGATGCGCAACCGCAAGCACCTGGTCAACACGGTGCACGCCCTGTCCGGGCTGCCGCAGACCAACATGGTGGAGGCGTACCGCGCGGCCTACAGCATCCCGCTTGAGGTGCCCGCGAGGCAGGAAGGCGCGCCATGAGCCGCCGCGACTACATCGCGCACGCCTTCGCGGATGCCGGCTGCATCGAGCTTCGGCACCTGGACGGCCAGCGCATCACGTCTGGCGTGTTCACCGATCGAGCCGCCTTCGCCGCGGCCGCGCGTAGCCTGGCCGACCGCGGCAACCTCTACTGCACGCTGAACCGGCCGGGTGATCTCGTCGCACCGAATCGCTTGGGAGGCAAGGCGCTCAAGGACGAGGACGTCCGCAGCCACGTGCGGATCCCATTCGACTTCGATCCAGAGCGGCCGAAGGGCTGCAGCAGCACCGACGACGAGCTGCGCCTCGCACTGCGCCGGCGCGACAAGCTGGTGGCGATGCTGTCCGCCCTGGGCTGGCCGATGCCTGCGCTCGGCGCGAGCGGCAACGGGGCGCACGCCCTGTACCGCTGCCTGATGCCGAACACCGAGGACGTGCGCGACATGCTCGCCACGCTCTACCGGGGCCTGAAGCAAGACTTCAGCGGCGACGGTGTCGAGTTCGATCCCACCGTGCGCAACCCGAGCCGGATCTGGCGCCTGTACGACACTCGCAACCGCAAGGGCACCGCAACAGCTGAGCGCCCGCACCGGACGGCCACCATCGTGATCCCCTCGCGATGGGATGGCGTGAGCCCGCGCCTGGTCGACACGCTGGCCAGCAAGTACGCGCGGCAGCCGACAGTGCGCCCACCCGGTACCGCGCCCCGGACCAACGTGGCGGCCGGCGCTGGCGACTACTCGACGCTGGACGTCGTCGGGTGGATGCAGGCGCACGGCATGTACAAGCGCGCACTCGGTGGCGGCAAGCACGCCGTGCGCTGCCCGTGGGAGCACGAGCACACCACGCCCAGCCACGAGCTCAGCACCGACACGGTCGCATGGGAAGGCGAGGGCGGTCGCTGGCCGACGTTTCACTGCTCGCACGCCCACTGCGAGGGCCGGCAGATCACCGACCTGATGGCCCACTGGGCGGACGCCGATCGCTACTGCGCACGACAGTTCCAGCGGAGGGCCGCATGAAGCTGCGCGACTATCAGCAAGCGATGGTCGACCGGGTGCGGGCCGAGTGGGTGGCAGGCCGCCGCCGCGTCCTGGCCGTCATGCCCACCGGCGCCGGCAAGACCGAGACCGCGATCGCGATCATCAAGGCCGAGGCCTCGCCCCAGGTGCGCGCGCTTGTCATCGTCGACCGCAAGGTGCTGTGCAAGCAGTGGCGCGGCCGGCTGTACCGGCACGGC
Organism: Burkholderiales bacterium; assembly: GCA_020248785.1. Lineage (GTDB taxonomy): Bacteria > Pseudomonadota > Gammaproteobacteria > Burkholderiales > Burkholderiaceae_F > JALHMQ01. The sequence continues at coordinate 5,333 of JADCGX010000138.1, forward strand.
GTCGAGCGAGTCGGCATCCTGCAGGGCGAAAACACGACGGCGACCAGCGCGCCCGTGCTTGTCGCCACTGCCCAGACCATCCGCCGGCGCGGTGTGCCGGCAGGCGTCGGGCTGATCGTGATCGACGAGAGCCACGTCTGGCACGAGACGCACGACCTGGTGCTCGGCGAGCTGGGCGCCGCGAAGGTGCTCGGCCTGACCGCCACGCCGCTGCGCGATGGACTCGGCCTGCGTTTCGACGCCATGGTGAGCACGGTCACGATCAAGGAGCTGGTCGAGCGCGATCACCTGGTGCAGCCGCACTACCTCGCCCCAAAGGCGAACGCGATCGAGGAGGCACTCGACGGCCTGGCCGTGCGCGGCGGGGACTTCGAGGCCGGCGCGCTGTCGTCCAGGATGCGCACGAAGACGATCCTTGGCGACATCGTCGGCAACTGGCTGAAGTTCGGCCAGGACCGGCCGACCATCGCCTTCTGCGTCGACAAGCAACACGCCCGGGAACTGTGCGACCAGTTCAACCTGGCCGGCGTTTCAGCTGCGGTGATCGTCGACGAGACGGACGACGAGGAGCGGACCCGACTGCTCGGAGATCCGGACGGCGGATGCCTCGGCGACTTCGCAGAAGGCCGCGTGCGCGTCCTGTGCAGCGTCGGCGTGCTCGCCATCGGCTTCGACGAGCCGCGCGCGTCCTGCGCGATCCTGGCGCGCCCAACGCTGTCGCTGAGCTTGTACGTGCAGCAAGGCGGCCGGGTGCTGCGCCCCGCCCCGGGCAAGGCCGATGCGTTCATCTTCGACCACGCCGGCAACGCACTGCGCCATGGCCTGCTCGAGAACTTCATCCCGCCCATGCGGCTGTCAGACATCGACAGGCGCACGGACAAGAAGCGGAAGAAGGACAAGCCCGAGGCCTGGGTCTGCAAGCACTGCGAGACGGTCAACGCGATGGCCGATGACCTGTGCGTGGGCTGCGGTGAACCGCGGCGCCGAGTGTCGTCCATGGTCGTCGTCGACGGCGAACTGGTGCGCATCGAGCACGGCGCGCACGAGGACCCGAAGCACCCGACCATCGACACCATCCGCGACGGCTATCGGATGCTGATGCATCACGCCGAGTCCAAGGGCCTGAAGCCGGGCTGGGCGTTCTTCGCCTGCTGCAGGCGCTACCGGATCCCGGAGGACCGGGCGAAGAACCTGATCCCGTTCTCATGGCGCGACCTGCCGCGGCTGCCGCCCGACGAGGAAATGAGCAGATGGCTGCGCGCGGATTGGCAGCGGCAACGCATCGCACAGCGGTATCGGGAGGCCCATGCATAGGCCATCGATACCCTATGACATACGGCATCGAGACCCTATCGGTACGGTATCGATAGGGAATCCTGAGTGCGAAAACGACCCGAGTTTCGGTTCTGCCTTGCCGTGCTATGCACCGGTGCCTTGCCTTGATGGAAGGAAGGGCATCGGGCTGCCGCCTCGCCGAGGCGCACAGGCGCGCGCGCGCGTATTAGTGGCGCGGCAGGGTCTTGTGCGGATGCACTGTCCGCCGCTTCTCGCTCTCAGCGGAGCCGACGCTCGCCGCTCACCCATCAACGCACCCACCCAACGGGTGGCCTGATGCTGCGCCGAGTCGATTGGGCAGCAGTGCTCGCAAGCATCCGCGCTGCTGGCTTCAGCCTGCGCCAGGTGCAGCAGCACACCGGCGTGTCGCGCAGTGCGGCCAGCCGGTACGCGACCGGGTGTGAGCCTGGGCACAGCGACGGCGAGCAGCTGCTCGACCTGTGGAGCGCAGCCACGGGCCAGCCACGCAACGCCGTGCCGGTGGTCATGCGGTCGACCGTGAAGGCACTCGGCCGTGGCAAGTCGATCACGCGGCACGCGTGACTGTCCCACTCACGGGACGCGGTTCCTCGGACACTTGCACAGCGAGAGCCGGCCAGTGGGTCCGAGCCTGGCATGTCCTCACAGGGGTGGCCGTGCTCTCGCTTCTCTCGACGCACGATGACCAAGCGCATTCCAACCGATCCCCGCACGCTGATCCTCGACCCGGTCGAGCGAGGCATTCACGACGCATCGAGGCGGATGCTGCGCTGGCTGGCTGGCGAGATTGCAACCCTCGACCCTCCGCCCCCGCCGCCGCCGCCGTCGATCCTGAACCGATTCAACCGCAGCACCTAACCCGGAGTCCACCGTGTCACTACCCACCAATCCCGCAGGCGTCACGACCGCCGTCCGCCAAGCGGGCGGCAGCATTCTGGTCAACGGAAGCATCAGCGTGGTCCGGCCCACGCTGTTCCTTGGCACCCCAGGCGGCATCGTCTGCCCGCACCCGAACACCGTCTTGCAGCTCGCGCCCGGCCGTGGCGGCAAGTGGCGCGGCGTGCTTCTTCCCATCAGCTAAGGGGCTGCCCATGAACACCAAGATCGAAGAGCGTTACCAGGGCGAGCGTCTGGACGAGGACGCGATCGACTTCGAGCACGACGCCGACGGCTCGATGGTTGTCACCACGCACCTAGGCAACCGCTATCGCGTGCGATGGCCGGTGAAGTTCCGCAACGGGGTTGCCGTGCCTCCGGAAGCGCACGGCGCGACCAGTAGCAACTAGGGGCATGAGCGTGGAGACCAGCAAGACACTCGACACGGCGCTCGATCTCGCCACGACCGGCACACACGGCGGCAACCTGAACGGCGAGGCCGTCAAGCTGTTGCAGGGCTGGCTGCTCGATCCGTCGAACGACAAGCACATCGACCGGCCGCGCGTGGCCCGGACGGTGCAGCAGCATTACGAGGCGCGGCCCGGTGGCGCTCAGCCAGCGATGGACAACATGTTCGTCTCGCCGGGCGTCCGTCCGGGTCTGAGCGCCGACTCGCCCGCGCACAACTCCCTGCTTGCGAAGGCCCGCTCATGAGCCCCGACTTCTTCCGCAACCTGCACGGACTGACCATCGCGCAGCTGCTCGACCGCGAGAAAGCTGCGGACGACCTTCTGCGGCAGGCCGAGGCAGAGCAGCAGGCGGCCGACCGGGCGATCGTTGAGGGTGCGGCCGACCTGGTGGCCAGCGCCGACGGCAAGGCCTTGGAGAAGGCCGAGCACCGTGCGCGCGTGGCAGCGGTGCGTGCGACTGCTGCCCGGACGGTGGCGGCTGATGTCGCCGCTGCATTGACCGAGGCGCGGGACCGGCTCGACAGTGCGGCCGACCGTGCGCGGCGTGTGGATGAGGCGCCGACGCGCCGCAAGCAGCTGCAGCAGCAGCTAGAGGCCGCGCTGCAACGGCTAGCCGTGGCGCAGTTCACGCTCGACACCGGTGCGGGCTTGTGGCTGACGGTCGAACTTCCACCGAAGCCCGGCGGGGTGTCGCAGCCGTCACAGCGGCGGCTGACCATGCGCGGCGAGAACGCGCGGGCAGAGCGCGACGGCTACCAGGCCGAAGTCGACCGCATCCGCTCGGAACTGGCCGCGCTGGACGAGCTGCAGGCGGCATGAACTACGCCAAGGCCCTGCGTTGTCGCGCCCGTGACGCCTTCGAGGCGCTGCGGATCGCAGAGTCGGACGTCGCCGACAGTCAGCACAACGTGATGCGCTTGTCGGGTGAGGCGGTGGCCGCCTATGCCCGGCAGGCCAAGGACAGCGAACTGATTCAGTACGCGACCGAGATCAAGGTGCGCGCGGAGCGGCGCTGCGGCGAGCTGCTGGCTCGCACCGAGAAGAACACCGGAGCGCGCGGGATCGGAACCAGTGCGGTCGAACGATGCGACCACACCCCGCCAACGCTAGACGACATGGGCCTGACCAAGGACGAGAGCAGCCGATACCAGCAGCTTGCCGCGATGGAGGCCGAGCTCGACGTGCTTGCGGTCAAGCAGGCCAAGGCGCAGGAAATCGGCCTGCAGGCCGCCGAGCTTCTGCAGCAGATCAACGACCACAACACACTGCGCGCGCTTGTCGACTCGGCGGCAGCAATCGGGATCGCCAGTGGAACCAGCCGATGAACGCCTTCACCCCCGAGCAAGTCGAGCAGATGCGCGCGCGCTTGAACGAGCTGCACGCCGAGTTCATGGCCGCGAGCCGCCCGGATAGCTGGCCGCGTAAGCTCGACGAGTACCACGAGGCCGCAGAGGCGCGTGCACAGAAGCTGCATTGCACCCACCTGCTGCGGATGATGGGCGAGCTGCAGCGCATCCTCGACCGCGTGCCAATGGCAGGAGCGACCACTGCGGGTTCCGACACCTCACAGCATGTGGCCGAGGCGCGCGAGCTAGGCAAAGCGATCCGCGAGCGCCTGAAGGGCGGCTTGCAGTGAGCACCGATCGGCTCTCGCTGATCGAGTTCGCTGCCGCCGAGTACTTCCGCCGCGGCTGGGCGATGCCCGATCTTCACGCGCGCATGTTCGACTGGCTCGAGGATCACATGCACGCGCCGGCCCGCGTGCTCGAAGTGTTCCGCGGTGCCGGCAAGTCGACGATCGTCGCGATCACCAATGCATGGCGGCTGCACTGCAACCCTGCGCACCAGATCCTGGTGCAAGGTGCGGACGACGGCCTGGCGGTCGACCTTTCGCGAGACACGCTCGCGATCATGGAAGGCAACCCGCTGACGACCGGCATGGTGCGCCAGGTGCCGGCGGTGACGCAGTGGTGGACTGAGGACGGATTCAACCGCAACGCACGCACCCCGCAGCTGCGCGCCCGCGGCATCCTGTCGCGCACGACGGGTGTGCGCGCCGACGAGATCCAGAACGACGACATCGAGGTGGCCTCGAACGTCGACAGCCAGCCCGCCCGCCAGAAGCTGCGGCGCAAGCTGGCCGAGCAGACACACATCCTGAAGCCGGGCGGCTCGAAGCTATTCATCGGCACGCCCCACACGCACGACTCGATCTACGAGGAGATGATCGCGGCCGGCGCCGAGCCGCTGGTCATCCCGCTGTTCAAGCACCTGCAGCGGTACGAGGACGGTCGGCAGCGTCGCTACGCCATCAACGGCAGCGTCGGGCACGACGGCGTCTGGGTGTTCACCGGCATCGGCAAGCACGCGCGGCTCCTCACCGAGGACGCGCACTACGCAATCGACGGCGATGCAGTGGTGCTGCGCGAGCCGCCGCAGACGGTCGTCGACATCTGCACGGGCAACGCCTGGCCGGAGCGGTTCAACCGCAACGAGCTGCAGAAGCGGCGCCGCGAGTGCCGGACCCTGAACGAGTTCGACTCGCAGTACCAGCTCGTGGCCAAGCCGGTCGGAAACATCCGGCTCGACCCCGACCTGATCCGGCCCTACGACTGCGAGCCCGTCGTCACCATCGCGAACAAGACCGCCGTCATGCACCTGGGCCAGGTGCAGATCGTGTCCGCGACCCTGCGCCTGGACCCCGCCAGCGGCAAGCCGAAGTCGGACGTCTCGGCCGTGGCGCTCGTGCTGCAGGACGCGACCGGCCGCCTGTACTGGCACCGCGCGATCGGACTCATCGGCGAGCTTGCGGAAGTCAGCGACCGCGGCGAGATCATGGGCGGGCAGGTCGACGAGGTGTGCGACCTCATCGAGAAGTTCCAGCTCACGCGCGTGGACGTGGAGACGAACGGCATCGGCGGCCACGTCCCGAGCATCCTGCGCGGTGCCATCAAGCGCCGCGGCCTGCCCTGCGCGGTGAAGGAAGTGCACAGCACCGGCAACAAGAATCGCCGCATCCTCTCGGCCTTCGAGCCCCCCTTGAAGTCTGGCTACCTGTGGGCGCACGTCAGCGTGCTGGAGGTGGTCGAGCATCAGATGCGCGACTGGAATCCGGGGATTGCCGACCAGCCCGACGATTACCTCGACGCGGGCGCCGGTGCGATCACGGCCGAGCCGGTGCGGATCGGCAAGCTGGTGAGTTCACGCGAGCAGCGGGCCGCGCAGGGATGGCAGCCAGCGACGGGCGCGCACGATTACGAGCTGGATTTAGGCGAGCCCGCGCATGCGCCGGCTGGGTAGTCCTCCTTAAGGGGCACGTCCTCCAACTCGTGTGTCATCGGCCAGGCCTTGAAGCCGAAGTACTCGTTGCACTTCGGGCAGTGGTACTCCGCGCCATCCCTGAAGCTGTCGCCCATCTCTGCTTCGTGACCGTGGCCTTTCCAGCCGCACTTGGCGCAGCTGATCGCCGACGCCTTCCATTTGTAGAACGCTGACAATCGCAACTCCTAGCCGGCATCCAACGGGGCCGCGCCACGAGCACCTGCCGGCCAGTGCCGGGCGCGTCGTATTTCGGTAGCTTGCTGCTGATTTTGGGACTGCCGGCGGCCCGACGAATGCGAACCAGAACCGACAACCGAAGGTTAGCACCCTTATCGCACCTCGTCTCATACCGTATCCTTGGGGTGGATGGGTGAGAAGGAGGGGAACCAAGAAAATCGACGCTAAGTGTTTGTTTTTATTGCGTTACTGGCGGAGACGGAGGGATTCGAACCCTCGATGCACGTTTTTGCGCGCATGCTCCCTTAGCAGGGGAGTGCCTTCGACCTCTCGGCCACGTCTCCGGGATGACAAACAAGAAAGAAGGGCGAAGAGCGCGGACCCCGGGGAC
>JADCGX010000139.1 GCA_020248785.1 Burkholderiales bacterium
AGATCGCGTATTGGCGCGGCTTTCCGGGTGATTCCCGCGACTGCGGAGCAGTTCCAAACCAGTGATCGACCGCCGCTCAAATTGTTCAGTCGCGACAGCGACTTGGTGCGCCTTGCGGCCGTCAACTGCGGTTTCTAGGGTGAACGCATGGCGAAGCCTCGCATCGTTCGCACTACGCGTTTTGCGCATTGGCAGGCCGCGACACAAAGTCACGTGTCACGTCTCTTGGGTCTCGGACCGACGGATGAGCGGGCAAACACCGACGGCGCGCCCATCGGCTACCCGGTCGAAGGGCAAGCTGGTCAGGCCGAGTTCTTGCCGCGGCCGATGTCGACGAAAAACGCCTGCATTGCCCGGACCAGTAACTCGGGCGACTCCTCAGGGATGTAGTGCCCGCCCGGCGTGGGGCCGCCGGTCACGGCCGCGGCGCACTTGGCCTGCCAGTCTGCCAAGGGCGTAAACAGCCGGTGCACCACGCCACGCGCGCCCCAGAGCACGTGGACCGGGCAGGCGAGGCGCTGATCGGCGTCGGCGCGGTCATGTTCCAGATCGATGGTGGCCGCCGCTCGGTAGTCCTCGCACATCGCGTGGATCGCGGCGGGATCGGCAAAGCAGCGCTCGTACTCGGCAAAGGCGCGCGGATCGAAGAGGCTCGCGCTCGACCCCAACGAACTGAGCTTGGTGCGCAGGTACACGCGCGGATCGGCACCGATCAGCCGCTCGGGCAGCGGCGCCGGCTGGATCAGGAAGAACCAGTGGTAGTACAGCCGCGCGAACTCCATGGTCGTGCGCTCGTACATCGTGAGCGTGGGCGAGATATCGAGCAGCATCAGCCGCTCAACCGCCCGCGGCGTATCCAGCGCCAGCCGATGCGCCACGCGGCCGCCGCGGTCGTGACCGCAGACCATGTACCGTTCAAAGCCGAACGAGCTCATCAGCGCATGCATATCCGCTGCCATGGCACGCTTGCTGTAGGCGACGTGCTCCGCGTCGCCCGCCGGCTTGTCCGAATCGCCATAGCCACGCAGATCGGGCATCACCAGCGTGTAGCGGCCCGGCGCCTGCGCCTCCAGCAGCACCGCGACCCGATGCCAGATTGCGTGCGTCTGCGGAAAACCATGCAACAGCAGTACCGGTAGCGCATCCGGCTGGCGGCCGACGTCGTGCCGCACGTTGAGCGTGACCTCGCCCACCCGGCGACGCTCGAGCGTGAAGTGTGGGGCAAACAGATCAGACATCCTGGCGCTGCCTGAGCAATTCAATGAGGCCGTCCAGCGCGGCGACGATCGACTGCGCGCGCACGGCGGCCCGATCGCCATCGAAGCGGCGCTGCGCAGTGCGCACCCAGGGCAGCGCGTGGCCATCGCGCTTGATCCCCCAGGCAAAGCAGACGGTGCCCACCGGTTTGGTCTCGGTGGCTCCGCCGGGCCCGGCGATGCCGGTGATCGCCACCACGATCTGCGCCTGGCCCTGGCTGAGCGCGCCAAGCGCCATCGCGCGCGCCACCGGCTCACTGACGGCGCCGAAGTTGCGCAGGTAAGCAGGCGCGACGCCGAGCATCGTCTGCTTGGACTCGTTGGAATAGGTGACATAGCCGCGATCGAACCAGGAGCTGGAGCCCGGCACCTGTGTCACGGCGTAGGCGACACCCCCCGCGGTACAGGACTCGGCGGTGGCGAGCACGAGCCGCTCGGCGGCCAGCAGCGCGCCCAGTTGCTCGGCGCGCGCGACGATGCGGTTGGCAAGCTCGCTCATGTCCCTGTCACGCGCAGGATGATGGACAGCGTCAGCAGCGTGAAGAACGCGGCCGCGAGGTCGTCGATCATCACGCCGAAGCCGTTCTTGATCCTGGCGTCGAGCAAGCGGATCGGCGGCGGCTTGACGATGTCAAACAGGCGAAACAGCAGGAACGCCAGCGCCTGCATGGACAGCCCGCTGCCGGCCGGCAGCATCAGCAGCACGATCCAGAAGGCGACGATCTCGTCGATCACGATGTGGCCGCAGTCGTCGCCCAGATCTCGCCCCGTGCGCTGCGCGGCCCACGCGCCGAGGATCAAGGTGACGCCGATCAGCGCCCACCAGCCCGGCGTGCTCAGCCACTGGTCGAGCCAGACGTAGAGCACCCAGCCAGCCGCCGTGCCCCAGGTGCCCGGGCCGCCGCGCGCCAGCCCGCTGCCAAAGCCGAGCGCGAGCATGTGCGCCGGGTGCGACAGCAGGAAGCGAAACGTCGGTTGCCGCGGCACCCGCGCCGGCGGCGTGGCATTGCCTGGCGGCGTGGCAGTCAGGTCGAGGGGTGCGGTCATCGGGTCTGTGCCGCCTCTCATGGCACAGTGAAATGATCGTAGCCGCCGGGCCCCGTGTCCATCACCTGGCCGTTGGCGTCAACCACGATCACGCCAACCCCCACAGCCACGCTGCCGATCCGCGTGACCGGCGTGGCCGCAGCCGCGGCGGCGGTCTGCACGGCAGCGCGCTGGCCGGCCGGCGCGGTGAACAGCAGTTCGTAGTCATCCCCGCCGGTCAGCGCACAGACGAGGCCAAGGCCGGCCGGCTGGGCGGCCAGCACGGCACCGAGCGGGACGGCGGCCGCCTCAATGACCAGCTGCACGCCTGAGCGGGCGGCGATGTGACCCGCATCGCCGACCAAGCCATCGGACACGTCCATGCAGGCGCTGGCCAGGCCGCGCAAGGCCGTGCCCAGGGCAACACGCGGACAAGGGCGTTCGAGCCGAGGCCGCAGCGCTGCCAGCGCGGCCGCGTCGAGTTGCAGCGTGCCCGTTAGGTGCCGCAGCGCCAGGGCCGCATCACCCAGCGTGCCGGAGACCCAGAGGTCGTCCCCCGGCCGCGCACCGCGGCGACCGTGCGCCTGCCCGGCCGGTACCTCGCCAAGCGCGGTGATGCAGATCGTGAGCGGGCCGTCGCGTGTCTCCAAACGCGGCGCGCGCGTGGTGTCGCCGCCCGCCAGTGCGCAGCCGTGCGCATCGGCCAGCGCGTACAGGCCCGCGGAGAACGCCTCCAACCAGGCGGGGTCGACACGCGGCAGGGCGAGCGCGAGCAGAAAGCAGCGCGGGGTCGCACCGGCCGCTGCGAGGTCCGACAGGTTCACCGCAAGCGCTTTGTGACCGAGTGCGGCCGGATCGACAGCGTGTAAGAAGTGCCGCCCTTCGAGCAGCAGGTCGGACGTGATGGCAAGCAGCCGATCACCGAACGCAAGCAGCGCGCAGTCATCGCCACCGGCCTGCGCGACCCAGGGCGCGTCGACCGGCCGCGCGAAGTAGCGGGCGATGAGTTCGAACTCGTTCATGGGGTTGAAATGCCGCCGCGCTCCGTGCCGCGGCTAGTGCAGTGTTTCGTTCTGTTTAGAACTTAAGCGCAAAGTGGCGCGAATGACCTTCTGCGGGATATCGGCGGCACTCTTGGCCCAGATGAACGGCTTGGGCTTGGTGTTGTGATGGGCGACGTATTCATCAATGGCGGCGACCAGATCGGGCACGTTGGGCCAGCCTGACGCTGGTGCGCTTGGAGCGCGCCAGTCTCGTCAGCTCG
>JADCGX010000014.1 GCA_020248785.1 Burkholderiales bacterium
CTCGACGTAGCCCCACACCAGCCGCGCCAGATGGTCTTCGCCCACCAGCGACTCCAGGTCCGACGCACGCAGCTCGATCTGCCTGCGGTTGGGTTGCAGCAGCCTTGCAGCGCCCTGCCGCTTGGCAGCACTGCGAGCTCGCCGCGCCGCCTGCTCTTGTCGCGCATCGACTGCCGGCAGGTCCTCGAACAGGCTGACCGGCGCCTCGCCTTGGTGCTGGGCTTTGCTCATCGCCAAAGATTAGCCAGTTGCTTGCCAATTACCAAGATGGCGAGAAAAACTCTCACGCTCTCACTCGCGGCTCAACAGTACTACGGGCACCCGAGCAACCAGTTCTGGCCCCTTCTCAGTTGCGCATTGGTCGGGCCGCTGGTGCAACTGCCCTGTCCGGAGCGGCTGCGCCGGCTGGCAGCGCGAAGACTGGGTCTGTGGGACGTGGTGCGAGCCTGCGAGCGGGACGGTAGCCTGGACGCGGCCATCCGCAATGCCCGGCACAACAACCTGGAGGGACTGCGTGCGCTGGCGCCCGCGTTGCGTGCCGTGCTGTTTAACGGCGAGACCTCGGGCCGCTTCGCGCCACGGTTGGCGGTACAGGGCTTCGAGGTCGAAATCCTTCCTTCCAGCAGCGCCGCCCACGCCGGGCGCCGCTTCGACCAGAAGCTGGCCCGCTGGCGCCCGGCCCTGGCGCGAGCCCTCGGCTAACCGGCCGAGTCCAAATTGGCGGCGGTGTTGCCCCAAGATCGGCACATCGGAAGCCCTGGGCCTGAGGCACAATTCATGCGCCTTGCGTGGACGCGGCTCGGCGCGTCCCACCCCGACACTGCCGTGCTTTTGTTGACGTATCAATGTCCAAAGACCTCCGAACCCTGTTCGCCAATTCCAAGCCGCAACGCGCCGGTGCGGGCACGATGCAGCGCCGCGCTGGCAGCCGCAAGGTCCTTGAGGCGGGTTGGGCGCCAGCGTGGACGGTCCTGCAAAATCGTGTGCCGACCCTCGTCGAGGAGGCGGTCGTGGCCCTCGCCCGCGAAGCGGTCGATGAGGCTCTTGTGCGCTCCGCCAAGAAGCTCATTGGGCGCGAACAGAAGCTGCTGGAGCGCTTCGAGCAGGAACTGCGCAACGTACTGAAGCAGGCGCTGGACGACTTCGTCAGCCAGCGCGGCGAGGCCAAGCCAAAGGCGCAGCTCGGCTCGCTGAGCCTGGTCGACTACGGTGCGATGGATATGGCGACCTTGGTTGAGGCCGCTGCCGCGCGCGCGCTGAACGCGGTCGACGATGACTACACCAGTGTCAAGTTGCGAATCGCCAATCTCGTGCGCGATCCCGAAATCAAGGAAGCGGACTCACCGTTTCGGCCGGCGCTATTTTTCCGCGCGCTGCATGAGTCCGTCACGGCCCTGAAGGTGTTCAGCGACGAGGAACTGGTGCAGGTGTTGCCCTTCTTCGATCGGCCCATGACCCAAGTTTTGATCGACATCTACAAGGAACTGGACGGTTACCTTAAGAAGCAGGGCTACGCGGCGGACATCGCGCGGCCCACGGTATGGCGAAGCGCGACGCGCGGGCGCCTGGCGCGGGCCGGCGGACTGATCGGAAGCGGCATCTCCACGAGATCCGGCGACGGCGATGATGTCAGCGTCCTGGGCCCTCGCGCCGAGCAGGTGCTGCAAGCCCTCTATCAGCGTCTGAACCTTGGAACACCGGTCTTCCCTGTGCCTGGAAACGGTGCGATGCCCTTGCCGGACGCGGCGAACATACCTGGTGCGCCGCCGATGGGCTCCGGTGCGCTCCCTGCCGTACCCGTGATGCCACCCCTGGCACAGATGCTCTTTGGCGGCGGCATGCCCCTTGGGGGCGGCTTCATGGGTGGCGGGTACATCGGTGGCGGATCCGTGGGCGGGCTGCCTGCGGGTGGCGAGGCGATCGTCGCGCCGCCAGGTGAGGGCGGTGGCGGCGGCGTTGCCGGGGCCACGCCGTTGTTCGTGGGAGGTGGCCACGCGGTGGTCAGCGTTGATCTCCTGAACGCGATCAACGAGATCCACAAGTTGGGCGCGATGGCGCTGTCGGCGGTGCAGCACGGTCAACCTGCGCCGGACGCGTCGATCGACAACAACGAACTGCGCAGCAAGCTTGTCGAGAAGGCGCCCGAGCAGGTCGACAAGCTGACGATCGAAATCGTCGGCTTGCTGTTCGAGCGCATCAATCGAGACAAGCATGTGCCGGCGCCGATCAAGGAACTGTTGCAGCGGTTGCAGTTTCCGATGATCAAGGTTGCTTTGACTGATCCTGAGCTTTTCGTGTCGCCCGATCAGGCTGCACGCACATTGATCGACCGGATTGCCAGCACCTCAATCGGCTGGACCAACGAGGGCGAGGAGAACCAGCGTTTCCTGGCCGAAGTGCGCAAAGCGGTGCACACGGTGCTGTCTTCCGAGGACAGTGGGCTGGCGCCCTTTGAGCAGGCGCTTGAGGCATTCGAGCTCTACTTGCTGGAGGAGCGCACGCGGGATGACGATCCGGTGGCGCGCGCCAAGCGGGCGCTGGCCGATGCCGAGAACCGCGAGGTCATGGCCATCAACGCCACGATCCAGATTCGCACCTTGTTCGACGGCCTGCAGATCGAGTCCTACCTGCGGGAGTTCCTGCTCGAGACTTGGGTGCGCGTCATGGTGGCTCACCAGCTGCGCAACAAAGACGATCCAAAGGCGATGCGGCGCTTCTTGGTCATCGTGCCGGATCTCGTATGGAGCGTGCAGCCAAAACTCAACCCCGAGGAACGCAAGCGGCTCGTGAACACGATTCCGCCCGTGTTGTCCATCCTGCGCGAGGGTCTGGCGCTGATTGAGTGGCCCAAGGAGCGCATGCAGGAGTTCTTCGGCCGGCTGATGAACTCGCACGCCGAGGCGGTCAAGGCGTTGGAACTGGCGCACGGCCAGCCGCTTCCCGCAGGGGACCAGGCGCCGGCAGACAAGGTCATTCGCAGCCGGATGGTCAGCTTGGTACTCGACCTGAGCAACGAGGCCGCCCCCGCGACGGAGGAGCCCGTCCGCATCGACGATGACATCGTCAAGCATGTCATTGCGGCCAAACACGCCGACGTCAATCATCTGTCGATGCCCGAGTCGACGGAGGTCGGCGACAGCGTTCCGACGGTGATCGAAATGATCACCGACGAAGAGCTGGACGAGGTGATTCGCAGTTTCAAGCGGGGTGACTGGTTCAATCTCAGGTTCGGTGGTGTGACCGAGCGCGTGCGCCTGCGCTGGATCAGCCCTCGGCATTCGCTGTATCTGTTCACACCGGCGGACGGCCGCCGCGCGCATTCGGTTGGGCCGGATGCGCTGCGGGCGTATCTGCGGCGGCGTGAGTTACTGCCGGTGGAGGCCGAACCGCTGTTTGAGCGCCTCATCCGTGGCGTGGCCGTCGAGTTGCAGCAGCCGGCGGTGCCCGCGTGATGGCGTTGCGCAGCCCTGACGGTCGGCAGCCCGCCCGCCTTTTGGCCGGTCAGCGCCGCGGTGCTCATGGCGTCACGTTGTCCGAGAGCGATGGCGTGCGCTACCTTCACTTTGGCAGCGTGTGGGTGCAGGGTGCGATGCGCTTGGCCCGGCCGTTCGCCCTCGAACTGGAGTATCAGCAGCAAATGATGGCGCTGGGCTTGCTGCAACCGGCGCCGCGCCAAATTCTGCAGCTCGGTCTGGGCGCCGCCGCGCTGACGAAGTTTTGCTGGCGGTGGCTGCCATCTGCGCAGATCACCACGGTGGAGTTGTCCGAGGACGTCGTGCGTACGGCGCGCCGGGTGTTCAAGCTGCCCGCCGATGACCAACGGTTGCGCGTGGTGGTTGGCGACGCGCGCCGATTTGTCGAGGCCACGCGCGCGCGCTTCGACTGGGTGCAGGTCGATGTGTATGACGCCGCGGCACGCGGTCCCGTGTATGACGACGTCCGGTTCTATCGAGCCTGTCGGCGGGTGCTCTGCGCGCGCGGAGGCGCGGCGTTCAACCTGTTCGGCCGCTCGTTTGAACGCAGTGTCGCGGCGATTGCTGCCGCCTTCGATGACCGGGTTCTGCTCCTGCCGGAATGCGATGGAGGCAATCGGGTCGCCCTGGCTTTTCTCGACTCGCGGTCACAGCTGAACTATCGAAGCCTTCGCGCCCGCGCCGACCAGCTGCTGCGAGACTGGCGGTTGCCGGCACATGCTTGGCTCGCGGGTTTGTACGCGGAAAATGGGCTCTGAGGGCCGCAAATGACCAGCAGAAAGTCCGTAAACACTTGATGCCGTTCGCTTGACAGGCAATTGCGTAAGGATAGAGTACGAGCACCCACTGGGCGCGGGAGTCGTTTTGCCCAAGCGGTAGTTCTCAATGTCTTCGCCGATCCCTCCCAATCCAAACCGTAGCAGCGGCGGTCTGCCCTACGTGTCTGCCATCCAGGCAGCGGCGCTGCTTCGCTCAGGAGCGGCGATCGCGACCGAACTGATCGGCGCCGCGTTTGGGCCGTTGGCCAAGGCGGTTTACGACGACTTCTCTTCGCGCAGGGACTTGGAGCCGCCCTTGATCATGGTGCGACGGCTCATCAATGATCAGATGCTTGAGCTGCGCAGTGCCTTTTTGCAGCACCTTAAGCAGCGCCAGGACGAGGTGCTGCAAGAGGCCTTGATGGCGTCCGCCTACGGCGGCCCGCAAGTGGTCGAAGAGCAGATGGAGTTGGTGGATGCGAACACGGTGCGCACACGTATTGTGGCCGCCAAGGCCGGCAGCCGGATCACGGGCAAGGTTGAGGAAGAACTGCGGTCGCTGCAGGTCATCATCCGTTTCCTGACGGGCAGGCCGCAGCTGTCGGTCACCTCCAACCCCTTCGCTCCAGACGTTTTCGTCCAGGCGCTGTTGGCCGCGGGTGAGCAACTTCGTCTCAACGAGGAGGCCTGGGAGTTTTACCTGCGTGCCTTCGAGTCCCCGTTAGGCGACGAAATTGCGCGCATCCACAATGCGCTGCTCGATCACTTTGGCCGTCACGGGTTCGACGCACGGGTCATTCGGCGGGAGATCGTTGCCCGACAAGCAGCGGAGCGGGGCGCGCAGCTTGCGGCAGCGCAGCAGGCGGCCCAACAGGCCCAACAGGCCCAACAGGCCCAACAGGCCCAACAGTCCCAACAGTCCCAACAGGCCCAACAGGCCCAACAGGGCGAAACCGGTGGCTTCGCTACCAACGGCGGCTACGTCGACGACAGTGGCTTCGCATCCACCATTGCCTCTGGTGGCTCGTCCGGCGGGATTGTCTCGAGCAGCCCGTCGGCAGCCCTGGGCGCTGTCGGCACTGGGCCAGCAGCAGCGGGTAAGGCGGCCACGATGCGTTTCGACGCGCCCCGCGCCGATCCCAATCTCGTGCTGGGCAGTCTCGTGTCGCGCCTGCAAGCCGATGCGCACGGCTTGCCCATGCCCGCCCTGCCGCGCAACACGCCGCCCGAACCGGCACTGCTCAGCGCAGTCAGCGAACTCCAGCAACTCGGTCTGCAGGGTTTCGTTGGAGCGAGCTCGTCGAGCGATTCATCGGGCGCTGAAACGGCCTGGCGCGGGAATCTGATCGCAAGATCCACCCGCACTGTCGACAAGCTCACCATCGAGTTGGTTGGCATGCTGTTTGATCACGTGATGCAGGACCAGCAGGTGCCGAGCGAGATCAAGGCGCTGCTGTCGCGACTGCAGTTTCCCGTGCTCAAGGCCGCTCTGCTCGATGCCGACTTCTTCGCGGCCAGTTCCCACCCGGCGCGGCGGCTGATCGATCGTGTCGCAAGCACGTCGATGGGCTGGGAGCCGTATGGAGACGAGAACGAACGCTTTCGTCTTGAGATCGAGCGCGTCGTCAAGGAGGTTCTCGCGCGCTTCGACAAGGATATCGGCGTCTTCGACAAGCTGCTGCAGGAGTTCGAGAGTTACATCGGCGATCTGGGACCGCGTGAGAGCGATCCCGTGGCGCGCGCCAAGCGCGCGCTCGAGGAGGCCGAAAGGCGCGAGATCCTCGTCATCAACACGACGATCCAGGTGCGACGTGCGTTCGAGAAGGTAGAACTCGAGCCCTACCTGCGCGATTTTCTCGTCGGGCCCTGGGTGCAGGTGCTGGTGGTCGCCACGCTGCGCGACGCCGAGACGCCGGGTTTTTCAAAGCGGTTCCGCGAGGCGATCCACGATCTGGTGTGGAGCGTGCTGCCCAAGGCGAACAACGAGGATCGAAAGCGCCTGACGCAGTTGATCCCGAGTCTGATTCGAGTCCTGCGCGACGGCATGGCGATGACGCGTGTTTCTGAACATGAGCAGCAGACGTTCTTGCGTCAGTTGATGGAAAGCCACGCGATTTCTGTCAAGCCGGTCGATCAGGCAACGTACATCAAGAGTTCGCTGGTCACCAGCGACATCAAGGCGCGCATCGACGGTTTGCAGATCACCGGCACGCATCCGATCACCACGGTGGCCGGCGGCATTCGCGTGTCCAACGAAGCCGTGCGGCGGGCAGCCGAGGAATTCGACGCCGATGTTCGCCTGCCCGAGCAGCTGACGGACATCGGCGGTTTTGACCACGTCGAGGAGGCTCAGATGGACGAGCAGATTGCCAACTGGCAGCGCGGCACGTGGTTCGATCTATGGGATGGGTCCAAGATGATCCGCGTGCGGCTGCGCTGGATCAGCCCGCTGCGCACGCTGTTCCTGTTTTCCGCCAACGGTGAAAAGGACGCGCATGTCCTGCCGCCCACCGTGATCAAGAGCTACATCAAGCGCGGCTACGTCAAGCCCATCGAGGCAATTCCGCTGACGCGGCGCGCGGTCGATCACGTGGTCGGCGAGTTCGAGCGGCGACCCAGTTTTGCGCAGGAACTGGCCTCGCGCTACATACCGGCCTAGCTCGACTGTTGACCGGGGCGCCCCGTGCAAAATTGATGTCACGTTCGAAGCGGCAGCCACAACGCAAGATCTGCCGAAGCCACCTCGGTCCGTCGGGGCGACGCGGGACTTGGTGCGTCGAGACTTGGCGCGGCAGTTGTTCGCTCAAGTGGCTGAAGTTGCCGACGAGCACTTGTTGCTCCTCTGTTGCAACCTGGCTCGCGTATGCATCTGCAACGCTGGCTTCCCTGATCAGACATTCGCTCTAGCGGCATATCCCTCCCATGAACGCCCCCGAGAAGCAGCTTGCAGAGGAGCAACCGCATCCCAAGGGGCGGCTGTCGTTGTCGTGGGTGGTGAAGCATCTCGTGCACGACGGGCTGATGGATCGAAAGATCGCCGAGCGCGTGCTGTCGGTCAAGTCGCGCGATACGCAGATCCATCCGCTGGCACTGCTGGCCGATATGAACCTACGCACGCCCACCGGGGCACGCGAGGTGCTCGATATCGAGCGGCTCACGCATTGGCTGGCGGACAAGTGCGGCCTGCCTTACCAGCATATCGACCCGCTACGCGTGGACTTTGCGCGCGTGGTGGACCTGTTTTCTTCAAGTTATGCGACCAGCCATGCGATCCTGCCGCTGGCGATCCACGGCGCCGATGTGGTCGTCGCCACCAGCGAGCCGTTCGCTGATGACTGGCAGGCCGAGATCGAGCGGCTCACGCGCAAGGGCGTCAAGCGCGTGCTGGCCAATCCGCTGGACGTCGCGCGCTTTACGGTCGAGTTCTACAAGCTCGCGCAGTCGATCAAGGGCGCGAACAAGAGCGCGTCGACCGCCTCGAGCGTGGTCAGCAACTTCGAGAGCCTGGTCGAACTCGGCGGCAAGGTCGACGCCGAGAACGCGCATGTGGTCACGATCGTCGACTGGCTGCTGCAGTACGCGTTCGACCAGCGTGCCAGCGACATTCACCTTGAGCCCAAGCGCGAGCAAGGCGTGGTGCGCTTTCGCATCGACGGGGTGCTGCATCAGGTCTATCAAGTGCCGCCCGGGGTGCTGAACGCCATGATCAGCCGCATCAAGCTGCTGGGTCGCATGGATGTGGTCGAAAAACGGCGACCGTTGGACGGTCGCATCAAGACCAAGGTCAACAGCGGTATGTTGGCCGGACGGGAGGTCGAGATCCGCTTGTCGACGCTGCCCACCGCCTTCGGCGAGAAACTGGTTGCGCGCGTGTTCGACCCAGAGGTCGTCGTGCGCGGCTACGGCGAACTGGGTTTTTCCGAGAACGAAGAAAGGACCTGGAAGCAGCTGATCGCGCGGCCCTCGGGAGTCATCCTGGTTACGGGGCCGACGGGCTCGGGCAAGACGACGACGCTGTACTCGACCCTCAAGGTATTGGCCACTGACGAGGTCAACGTCAGCACGGTCGAGGACCCGATCGAGAACATCGACCCATCGCTGAACCAGATGCAGGTCAATCCGGGCATCGACCTTGGCTTCGCCGATGGCCTGCGCGCCCTGATGCGCCAGGATCCGGACGTGATCATGGTCGGTGAGATCCGCGACAAGGTGACCGCCGACATGGCGGTCAACGCGGCGCTCACGGGCCACCTCGTGTTCTCCACGCTGCACACTAATGACGCGGCGAGTTCGATCGCGCGGCTCACCGAGCTTGGCGTGCCGCACTACATGGTCAATGCCACGCTGATTGGCGTGCTGGCGCAACGCCTGGTGCGGATTTTGTGCCCGCATTGCAAGAAGCCGACCGATCCGCCCGATGAAGCCCTGTGGGCGGAGCTCGTCGCGCCGTGGCGCAGTCCGGTGCCGAAGCAGATGTTCAAGCCCGTGGGCTGCCTTGAGTGCCGCCGCACGGGCTACCTGGGTCGCACGGGGCTCATCGAGATGCTGGTGATGACCGACGCGATGCGCGCGCTGATCGCGCAGGGCTCGGACATCGCCCGCCTTCGCAACCAGGCCGCGCGGGACGGGCTGCGATCACTGCGCGTCTCGGGTGCCGAGAAGATTGCCAACGGCATCACGACGCTCGACGAAGTGCTGCGGGCGGCGCCGCCGTTCATGCATTAGTCGGTTGCGCGCTCCTCCTCGCGACGGCGCGGGTTGCAACCTCGGATTGAGGCGCTGACTGGAATGCAGCATGCCGGCGACCTCGCTCTTGCACGGCTTGCCCAGTTGCTGGACGAGTTGAGGACCATCGACGGGCGTGTCGAGCGCAAGCCTGGGATTTTCTGCCACCGGGGCAGGGCGTTCCTCCACTTTTACGAAGATCCTTCAGGCCTTTTTGCGGACGTCAAGCTGAACGGTTTTACGTTTGAGAGGCGTTGTGTTATTGCGTCCGACCAGAGGCAACGACTCGTCATCGCTGTAAGCAAGGCGTTAGCGTGATCAAGCGGATCTCGATCTTGCTTTTCGGCGAACCGGAATGACACATCAGCGGCCGATTGCTTGGGCTACTGCCCTTGCCGCAAGGCTAGTTCGTCACTTGCTTAGTTGCCGCATCCCCCGCGTGAGCCCCTCGAGCGTGAGCGGGAACATGCGGCCACCAATGAGCTGCTGGATCACGCTGATCGACTGGCGGTACTGCCAGATGCCTTCGGGCTCGGGGTTGATCCAGATGTGCTTGAGAAAGTGCTGCGTGAAGCGCTGCAGCCAGATGGCGCCGGCCTCGGGATTGTTGTGTTCGACGCTGCCGCCCGGCTGCAGGATCTCATAGGGGCTCATCGTCGCATCGCCCACGAGGATGAGGCGCCAGTCCGCGTTGTACTTGCGCAGCACGTCCCAGGTGTCGAACTTCTCCGTGTGGCGGCGCCGGTTGTTGCGCCAGAGCCGCTCGTACACGCAGTTGTGGAAGTAGTAGAACTCCAGGTGCTTGAACTCGCTCTTGGCGGCGGAAAAAAGCTCCTCGACGCGCTTGGTGTGCTCGTCCATCGTGCCGCCCACGTCGAGCAGCATCAGCACCTTCACCGTGTTGTGGCGCTCGGGCACCATCTTGATGTCGAGCCAGCCGGCGTTGCGCGCGGTGCTGGCGATGGTGTCGGGCAGATCGAGCTCGAGGTCCGCGCCCTGGCGCGCGAAGCGGCGCAGCCGGCGCAGCGCCACCTTGATGTTGCGGGTGCCGAGCTCGACATCGTCGTCGTAGTCGCGATAGGCCCGCGCCTCCCACACCTTGACCGCGCTCTTGCCGCCAGCGGACTTGCCGCCGACCCGGATGCCTTCCGGATGCCTGCCGCCGGCGCCAAAGGGCGAGGTGCCGCCCGTGCCGATCCACTTGTTGCCGCCGTGGTGCGCACCGTCCTGCTCCTGAAGGCGCTTGCGAAACTCCTCCATCAGCTTGTCGAAGCCGAGCTTGTCGAGCTTGGCGAGTTCCTCCGGGCTGAACTCGCGCTCGAGCACATGGCGGAACCACTCGTCCGGGATGTCCTTGAACAGGCCCGTGGTCGCCGGCAGGCCCTTGAAGAACTCGCCAAAAGCGCGGTCGAACTTGTCGAACTGCGTCTCGTCCTTGACCAGCGTGGCGCGCGCCAGGAAGTAGAACTCGTCGACCGATGGCGCGATCACGCCGAGCCTCAGCGCTTCGAGCAGCGTCAGCAGTTCCTTGATGGACACTGGCAGGCGCGCTGCGCGCAGGTGGTAGAAGAAGTTGATCAGCACGGTCGGATCAGCGCGGCTCGTCGGTCCAGCGCGGCTCGCCCCGCTCGGCCGGCTGCGGCACGCCTGCGTCGTCGTAGCGGGGCAGCGCGTCCTGCACGTGGAGCCAGGGCAGGCGGTCGGCGTGGCAGATGTGCATGGCGGGCGCGATGCGCTCCGGGGCATCGAGCGTGCCCTGGTGCACCGAGACCATGTCCCAGCGCGCCGGATCGATGCTGCGAGTGAACATCACCGTGCCGCAGTCGGGACAGAACGCCCGCCCGAACTCGGCCGAGCTGGCAAAGAAGCGGGGCCTGCCCTGGGTCACTGCAAAGCTGGTTGCCGGGGTGTTGGCAAAGCTCATCAACGCGCCACCTGAGGAGCGGCGACAGATCGAGCAGTGACAGTAGCCGGCGTCGAAGACGTCCGCGAAGGCATAGCGGATCGCCCCGCAGAAGCAGCCGCCTTCGAAGCGACCACGGTAGAGCATCAGCGTGGCCGCTCCAGCCGCCACTGCAACTGCGCCTTCACCTCGGGCCATTCGCCCGCCAGGATGCTGTACATCACGGTGTCGCGCACGGTGCCGTCGCGGCGGCGGAAGTGGTGGCGGATCACGCCGTCCTTCTTGGCGCCCAGGCGCTTGATGGCGCGCTGGCTGGCGAAATTGAAGTTGTCGGTGCGCAGGCCGACCACTGCGCAGCCGAGCGTCTCGAAGGCGTGGGTCAGGAGCAGCAGCTTGCACTCGGTGTTGACCGCGGTGCGCTGCACGCTCTTCGCATACCACGTGTAGCCGATCTCCACCCGATCGACGTTGGCGACGATGTCGTGGTACCGGGTGCTGCCGACCACCCGGCCCGTCGCATTCGACCGGACGACGAACGGCAGCATCGTGCCGTCCTGGCGGCCCATCAGAGCATTGGCGATGTAGAGCGCCGTCTGCTCGGGCTCGGGCACCGAGGTCACGCGCAGGGTCCATAGCTCCCCATCCGCGGCCGCCTCCTGCAAGCCGGACTCGTGCTCCGCATGCATCGGCTCGAGCCGCACGTGGCGGCCGAAGAGTGTGACGGGTTCGGTCGAGCGCATCGGGCGCGGTCTTCGGGTGTCGGGCCTTGCCGAGCGACCTCGGCCTTCAAGCCTGCATCAACGGTTGTGCCTCGCCATGAACACCAGCCGCTCGAACAGGTGCATGTCCTGCTCGTTCTTGAGCAGCGCGCCGGCCAGTGGCGGGACGTACAGCTTGTCGTCGTCCGAGCGCAGCGCCGCCGGCGGGATCTGCTCGGCCACCAGCAGCTTGAGCCAGTCGAGCAGTTCGGAGGTCGAGGGCTTCTTCTTCAGCCCCGGCAGCTCGCGGATCTGGAAAAACGTGGCCATCGCGTTGCCTAGCAGCTCCTTGCGCAGCCCCGGAAAGTGCACGTCGACGATGGCCTGCATCGTCTCCTTGTCCGGAAAGCGGATGTAATGGAAAAAGCAGCGGCGCAGAAAGGCGTCGGGCAGTTCTTTCTCGTTGTTGCTGGTGATGACCACCAGCGGCTTGTGGCGCGCCCGGATCGTCTGCCGTGTCTCGTAGACGTAGAACTCCATGCGGTCGAGCTCGCGCAGCAGATCGTTGGGAAACTCGATATCCGCCTTGTCGATCTCATCGATCAAGAGCACCGTTGGCGACTCGCTGGTGAACGCTTGCCACAGCACGCCCTGCACGATGTAGTTGTGGATGTCGCGGACCCGCTCGTCGCCCAGCTGGCTGTCACGCAAGCGGCTCACGGCGTCGTACTCGTACAGCCCCTGCTGCGCCTTGGTCGTGCTCTTGATGTGCCAGGCCAAGAGCGGCAAGTTCAGCGCGCGCGCCACTTCCTCGGCCAGCATGGTCTTGCCGGTGCCGGGCTCGCCCTTGATCAGCAGCGGTCGCTGCAGGGTCAGCGCGGCGTTGACGGCCAGCTTCAGATCATCGGTGGCGACATAGGAGTCTGAGCCGGCAAAGCGCATGACAGGCCGCAGGAGACAAAGGGATCGGATCAGTATACGAGGCGGGTGCCCGCGCACGCCCGGCTGGTGTGCCGGCTGCGGCGGCGACCGGGTCCGCAGTCCCGCAGGGCAGTGGCACGCGCCTGCGATAGAATCCGCGCCGAGTTTGTGCTGCCCGGAACACTAGACAAATCTCCAGCCGGCGCCGTGCAATTCAGGTCGTCCATTCCCTTGGAATCTCGATGAAAAGTCTAGGGCTTATCTCGGCTGTCGCGCTGCTCGCGCTGCCGCTGGTCGCGCTGTCACAGCAAGCCTCGCGTTCACCGGACCGGCCGGTCAGTGAAAACATTTCGATGTGCACAGGCTGCCACACGATCCCCGGCTACCAAGCGTCGTTCCCGCGGGTCTATCGCGTACCGATGATTTCCGGGCAGAGCGCCAAGTACATCGAGGCTGCACTGCTGGCGTACAAGAAAGGTGAGCGCAGCCACCCGACTATGCGTGCGATCGCCGGCGGGCTGACGGACAAGGAAATCGCCGAGATCGCTGCGTACTACGCGGCGCGCGGGGCTGGCGCTACCGTGGCGGCCAAGTGAGGATGAGGATGCTGAAGCTGCTCGTGAAATTCCTGGTTACTGCCCTCGGCCTGGTCCTTGCGGCCACTGTGCACGCGGCCGACCGCGACGCTGGCGGGAAGATCTATGCTGCCCAATGCGCCGCCTGCCACGGATCGGACGCCAAGTCACCCACCGATCCGTCCTATCCGATCCTGGCAGGCCAGTATGCCGACTACCTGACCGTGGCGCTGATCAAGTACCAAACCGGCGAGCGCAAGAACGCCATCATGGCGGGCTTGGCCAAGCCGTTGTCACGGCGTGACATCCAGAACGTCGCGGCCTACTTGGAGTCCCTCAACGGCCCGCTGACGCACCGTCGCTGAGCGGGCGGAACGCGATATCAACGGGGCGCGCCTGGCGCCCCGTTCCTTTTCTGCGGGGCCTCACTTCGCGGGCCATTTGCGCTGGTCATTTGTGCCGGCCACGTGAGCGAGCCATTTGCGTTAGGACTCACGCCTGCCGCAAGCCCCTGCTGGCCGAGCGCCGCGTGCGGTCGACGTACTGCGGGTGCTTCTTGCGCACCCAAGCGACGAAGCGGGCGATCTCCTCGTCCGCCAGGATCGCCTCGATGCTGCTGTAGCGCTGGGCCAGTTCCTTCTCGGTCCAGCGACTGTGCAGCTTGGCGTGGCAGATGCGGTGCAGATGCGTGGTTTCTTTGCCGCCGCGGCTCCGGGGGACCAGATGGTGCTCGTTGACTGACGCGCCATCGTCGATCATGTCGCGCCCGCACATGGGGCAGGGACCGAGCGAGCGCGGCTCGCGGCGATGCTTGCTCATCCCTGGACTAGCCGAGCTGCCGTTTGAGGCACGTGAGATACGCATCGTTGATGCTCGCCGCGTCGGCGGGCAGCGTGCCGCGCTGCGCTTCCCACAGCACCCGCCCCAGGCACTCCATCGTCTGATGATGCGCGCCGTGCTCATCGCCGCGCGCGGCCAGTTGCCGAAACACGGCGCGGATGCCCGGCGGCTGATCAATGCCGAGTTGCTCCTCGATCGCCATGTGCATCGACAGGTGCAAGAACGGATTACTCTGTCCGCGGTTGATCGAGAAATCGGCACCCACGGCGGCGTCCGGATCATCGAGCAGCGTTTGGTGCTCGGGGTGCTTGTCGACCCACTTGAGCGCCTGGCCTTCGAGCGGCGTCACGACCTCGCCTGCCTGGCGTTTGCGCCACGCCTCGCAGAAGAAGCGGCGCACTTCCTCGCGGCTCGGGTTGAACATCAGACCAGTGACCCCTGCGCCGTGCCCTTGGGCGCCGCGTTCTTCGGCCGGTACTCGCACCACGCTTCAATCGCGCAGCGCCAGCATTCAGGCGTGCGCGCCTTGCACACGTAGCGGCCGTGCAGGATGAGCCAGTGGTGCGCGTCCTTGCGGAACTCCTCGGGCACGAACTTCAGCAGCTTGCGCTCGACCTCATCGACGTCTTTGCCCGGCGCGATCTTCGTGCGGTTGGACACGCGAAAAATGTGGGTGTCGACCGCGATGGTCGGCTCGCCGAATGCGGTGTTCAGCACCACGTTGGCGGTCTTGCGGCCCACGCCCGGCAGCGCTTCGAGGGCCTCGCGCACCGGCGGCACCGTCCCGCCGTGCCGCTCCACGAGAATCTGGCACAGCTTGATCACGTTCTTTGCCTTGGTGCGGAACAGACCAATGGTTTGGATGCACGGGATCAGGCCGCCCTCGCCCAGTGCCGCGATCGCCGCCGGCGTCTTTGCCTTGGCGAAGAGCTTGCGCGTGGCGAGATTCACGCTCTTGTCGGTCGCCTGCGCCGACAGTACGACGGCGACCAGCAGCTCGAACGGCGTGGAGTACTCGAGCTCGGTGGTCGGGTTGGGATTGGCCGCGCGCAGCGTCTCGAAAATGGCGCGGCGCTTGTCTGGATTCATGCCTGCTCCGTTCCGCTCGCTCTGGGTGGGCACGCCGCGGCCAGCCCGGCGCCCTCGTCTTCTTCTGTGCGCCGCGGCAAGGCGGCCAGCGTGCCAGTCTGCAACCGCCGCGCGCGCGCACGCTCGATGGCGGCCTGCACGGCCGCCTTTTTTTGGTCGGCCTCGCGGACGCTCAGATCGTCGCGCACGGTGATCTCTGCGAGCTTGGCAATCGCCATGGCTTCCAGGCGCTCGTCGCGCTCGCGAGCCTCGTGCGCCAGACGCAGCCTGCGCGCTTCGAAGCGGGCGCGCGCTGCATCGGCATCGGCCTGCGTCCACGGAAGCGCGGGCCGCAACAGCACCATCGCAATGCAGTCCATCGGGCAGGGCGCCACGCACAGGTCGCAGCCGGTGCAGTTCTCGGGTAGGACAGTGTGCATGCGCTTGGCCGCGCCGACGATGGCGTCGACCGGGCAGGCCTGGATGCACAGCGTGCAGCCGATGCACAGGGCCTCGTCGATCACCGCCATCGTCAGCGGCCTTTCGACGCCATTGGCAGGATTCAGCGGCAGCGGTGTGCGCGCCATCAGCGCGGCAAGCTTGACGATGCCGGCCTGCCCGCCCGGCGGGCACTGGTTGATCTCGGCCGCGCCGCTGGCAATGGCATCGGCATAGGGACGACAGCCAGCGAACCCGCACTTGGTGCACTGGGTCTGCGGCAGCAGAGCGTCGATGCGCTCGGCGAGGTCGCTGGTGGAGGCAGGAGCTGTCACGGCCGGGATTATCGCGGCAAAGGCGCACACACCCAGTACGGTGTGCCGGTCAAGCAGCGGGGATCTGGCAGCCGGACGCCGCTTGGACCGAGATCAAACAGACTTTGTCGATGCGCTCGGCGCATCGAGCGCACGGCCGCCACTGCGCAGCGCATCGGCTGCCGGCAGCTAGGCGTGCTCGCGAATGAACTCGCGGATCTGCGGATAGATCATCTCGCGCCAGCGGCGGCCCGAGAAAATGCCGTAGTGCCCGACGCCGATCGCAGTCAGGTGCTTCTGCTTGGCCTTGGGGATGTTGATGCACAGATCGTGCGCCGCCTGGGTCTGGCCGCTGCCCGAGATGTCGTCGAGTTCGCCCTCGATGGTGAACAGGGCCACGGTCTTGATGTCCTCGGGCGCTACCCGCGCGCCGCGGACCACCCAGGTGCCCTTTGGCAGCCGATGCTCCTGGAACACGATCTTGATGGTGTCCAGGTAGTACTCGGCGGGCAGATCGAGCACCGCGTTGTACTCGTCATAAAAGCGCCGGTGCGCGTCAACGTCGTCGTGGTCGCCCTTGACCAGGTCGAGGTAGTAGTCCCAGTGCGAGTTCATGTGCCGGTCCGGGTTCATCGCCACGAAGCCGGCGTGCTGCAGGAAGCCCGGGTATACGGCGCGCAGATAGCCGGGATACTGCGTCGGCACCTTGAAGATCACGTTGTTCTCGAACCAGGCGTGGTCCTTGCGCGTAGCCAGCGCATTGACCTGCGTCGGATTGCGGCGGGTGTCGATGGGCCCGCCCATCATGGTCATCGTGCGCGGCAGCTTTGGGTCCTTGGCGGTGGCCATCAGCGAAATGGCCGCCAGCACAGGCACCGTGGGCTGGCACACCGAAATCACGTGCACGTCCGGCCCGAGGACCTGGATGAACTCGGTCACGTAGGCGACGTAGTCGTCCAGGTGAAATGGTCCGTGCGACAGCGGCACCAGGCGCGCGTCGACCCAGTCGGTGATATGGACATCGTGGTCGGGCAGCATTGCGCGCACCGTGTCGCGCAGCAGCGTGGCGTGGTGGCCCGATAGGGGCGCCACGATCAGGACCTTGGGGTCCTTGGCATGCGCAGCCAGGTCGGACGGCAGCATGCGCTTGAAGTGCAGCAGCTTGCAGAACGGCTTGTCGAGAAGCACTTCCTCTGTGATGGTGACCTCGCGTTCGCCAATCCGGGTCGCAAGCAGTTCGAACGCGGGCTTGTCGTAGTGCTTGCCCAGACGATGCAGCAGGTCGTATCCGGCGGCGAGCCGGCGTGAAAACGGCGTGTAGGCGAGGGGGCTGTACGGTGAGGAAAACAGCTCGGACGTGGCCTGGGCCCAGACGGATAGCGGAATCAGGAACTTCCGCTGCCACTCGTGCAGGTGATAAAGCACTCGCTTCTCCGGGGCCGGCGCCAGCAGCCTTCGCTGTCACCTCGTGTTGCGCTGCCAAAAGTGTATCTTGCCTCGACACGGATCGTGCCGTTGCGAGAAATACGTGCATTGTTCTGTTCTTTAAGGCTGACGCCCAGCTGACGCGTCTGTGGCTGCTGGCTCACCACCATCACCAGTAGTTCTCGACGGCCATGTGTCCCGGCTTGCCCCGCCGTGACATCGCGAAACCTAATGCGGTCAGGTGCTTTCGGGTGTCGTCGACCATCTCGGGGTTGCCGCAGATCATGATTCTTGACCGTTCATGGTCAAGCTTGACGCCGGCCGCCTGCTCCAGCGCGCCCGTGTCAATGAGCGTGGGGATGCGCTCGCCAAGCGCGCCGTCCACGCGCGCCCGGGTGATCACGGGCACATAGCGCAGCTTGTGCGCCAGTGGGGCGAACACTTCGTGCGTGCGAAATCCCGCGATCGTCTCTGCATAGGCCAGCTCATTGGGGTAGCGCACGCTGTGCACGACGATCAGATTTTCGTAGTCCTCCCAGTTGCGGAAGTCCCAAAGCATCGAGACGAACGGCGCCAGCCCAGTGCCGGTGGCGAGCAGCCACAGGTCCTTGCCATTTTCAAAGCGATCTGTGGTCAGGAAGCCGTAGGGCGTCTTTTCGACGTACACGGTGTCGCCGACGGCCAGTCGCGCCAGCTCGGACGTGAACTCACCGCCTGGCACGACGATCGAATAGAACTCCAGATGCTCGTCGTAATCCGCCGAGACCACCGAGTAGGCACGCCAGACGATCTTCTCCCCCGACGGGTTCTTCGGGTTGTCGGGATCCGGCTTCTTGACGCCCAACCGTGCGAACTGGCCGGGCACGAAACGAAAGCCCGGGTGGCGCGTCAGGCGGAAGGAGAACAGATTGGGCGCCCAGGGGTGGATCCAGAGGATCCGCTCGGCGGTGTACTTGTCGTTCATCGTCTCGTGACCGCGACGCTGCGCGTCGCACGTGCACTCGCTCCGCTCAAGTCAGCGCGGCCGCCTTCGGGCGGCGGGGCGGCGGCCGCGTTGAACAGCGCAACGAAGCGCACCCGCTTGCGAATGGCGCGCAGTCCTAGCGCTGCAGATACTGCAGCTTGTCGCGCACGTCCTTCCACTCGTCGGCGTCGGCCGGGTGGGGCTTCATGCGGGTGATGGAGGGCCAACCCTTGGCGAGCTCGACGTTCAGCGGGATGAACTTGCGTTGGTCCTCGGGCACGTCTTCTTCGGCGTAGATCGCATTGACCGGGCACTCAGGGATGCACACCGCACAGTCGATGCACTCATCCGGATCGATGGCCAGCATGTTCGGGCCCTCGCGGAAGCAATCGACGGGGCAGACATCGACACAGTCGGTGTACTTGCACTTGATGCAGGACTCGGTGACGACGTGGGTCATTGCGATGTCCGGCTCACGACCGCGGCCGGGCTTCAGGGCAGGTTGACG
Source organism: Burkholderiales bacterium (assembly GCA_020248785.1). Lineage (GTDB taxonomy): Bacteria > Pseudomonadota > Gammaproteobacteria > Burkholderiales > Burkholderiaceae_F > JALHMQ01. Next base: position 18,611 of record JADCGX010000014.1, read on the forward strand.
AAGGCGACTATTCTATCGCGCAGCGTTCGCGGCCCCGCGCGCTTGGCTTGATGGCCGCAATCAAACAGAGGTTTTCGATGACGATGTCGATGCGTCGCCGCCAGATGCTGGCGGCCCTGGGTGCGGGTCCCGTGTTCGCCGGTGCCGCGCAGGGCCAGGGCAAGGCGCCCGCGCCATCCGGTCGACCGATCCGCATCGGCGAGATCAACAGCTACTCGACCATTCCGCAGTTCCTGGTGCCGTACCGCAAGGCGTGGGAGCTGGCGACCGAGGAGATCAACGCGGCCGGTGGCCTGCTCGGCCGGCCGGTGGAGGTGATCGCGCGCGACGACGCCGGGCGCCCCGATGACGCAATCCGCCACGCGACTGAACTCGTGACCAGCGAGCGGGTCGATCTGCTCGCCGGCACGTTTCTCTCGAACGTCGGCCTTGCGGTGGCCGATTACGCGCTGCGTAGCAAGGTGCTGTTCCTTGCCAGCGAGCCGCTCACCGATGCGCTGGTCTGGGAAAAGGGCAATCGCTACACCTTCCGCTTGCGCGCCAGCACCTTCATGCAGAGCGCCATGCTGGTGCAAGAGGCAGCCAAGCTGCCGGCGCGACGCTGGGTCACGATTGCGCCGAACTACGAGTACGGCCAGAGCGCGGTCGCGAGCTTCAAGGCGCTGCTAAAGGCCGCCAAGCCTGACGTGGAGTTCGTGGGCGAACAATGGCCGGCGCTGAACAAGATCGAGGCCGCCAGCACGCTGCAAGCCGTGCTGGCCGCCCGGCCCGAGGCGATTTTCAACGTCACCTTTGGCGGCGACCTTGCGCGCCTCGTGCGTGAGGGCAATCTGCGCGGCGTGTTCCCGCGCATCCCGGTGGTGAGCCTGCTGTCGGGCGAGCCGGAGTACCTGGACGTGCTCAAGGAAGAAACACCAGCCAACTGGATCGTCACGGGCTATCCGTGGGACCAGGTCGACACGCCCGAGCACGCCAAGTTCTTCAACGCCTACTTCAAGAAGCACCGCGACTACCCACGGCTGGGCTCGGTCGTCGGCTACGGCATGATGCAGGCAATTGCCGCGGCCATCGCCAAGGCCAAGTCGGTGGAGACGGAAAAGCTCATCGCCGCGTTGCGCGGCCTGCAGTTCAGCACGCCCTTTGGCCCGACGGTGTTTCGCGCCATCGACCACCAGTCCACCATGGGCGCCTTTGTCGGCAAGCTGGCCTTGAAGGACGGGCGCGGGCAGATGGTCGACTTCCGCTATGCCGATGGTGCGAAGTATCTGCCGACTGACGCCGAGGTGCGCCGACGCCGACCCGCGGAGGCCATGAAGTAGGCCTTGCCATGGCTGCTGCGCGCGGCGGCCGCTCAGCTGGTGGCGCTGTAGTGCTGGCGTGCCCAGGTCACGGTGTCCAGCGCGGCCTGCGCAACGGCAACGGGTTGCAGTCCGAAGCGGGCGCGAAAGCGTGTGTCGTCCGCCACGAACGGCTGATCCCATTGGTACAGCATTTCCTTGAGCTCGCGCACCACCGGCATCACGAGCGCCAGTGCCGCGGCCATCGCGCGCGGCGTGGCGGCCAGCGCGATCGGCCGGCCCAGCGCCTCGGCCAGGCGCGCGACCAGCGCCCGCGCCGTGCCCGCCGGCTGGCACGGCAGCATCCAGACGCGGCCGCAGTCCTCGGCCTGCGCGCCGCCAAGCGCCACGAGGCCGCGCGCCACATCCAGCGTGTAGTGGTAGGTGTGGATGGCGTCCGGGTCGATAAGCGCACGCACTGTCTTGCCGTGCAGCGCGGCCGGCCAGAAGTGGTCGCCAAAGTGCGTCTTGCCACCCTCCGGTCCGTAGAAGTCGGAGGCGCGGCCGATGACCACCTCGACGCGGCCGGCGCGATGGGCCAGCAGCAGAGCGTCGGCCGCCCGTGCGCGGACCTCGCCCTTGCGGCTGCAGGGTGCAACTGGGGTGTCCTCGTTGATCGGCCGACCGTCGCCCCGGCCCAACATCTACAGGTTGTCCATCACGACCAGGCGCGCACGGCTGGACTCGCCGGCGTCGATCAGGTTGCGGGTGTACCGCGGGATCCACTGTGCCCACAGCGCCGCGTTGTACTCGGGGTTCATGCAGTGGTAGACGACCGCGGCACCCTTCAGCGCCTCTCGGCAGAACGCCGCGTCGGCAAGGTCGCCGCGGCGCAGCTCGACGTCCGCTGCCGACGCAGCCGAGCCGCGCCGGACCACGCGCACCTGCTGCCCCGCCTCCACCAGCGCCCGTGCCACCAGGGTGCCGATCTGTCCCGCACCGCAGACGACATGCAAGCCCATCGCCTTCTCCGTCGATGTCACGATACGGCGCTTTAGCACCTGCTGGCTGGCCGTCGTCTGATCTCTCGCGGTGCTGCTAGCGTTGCCCGATGCTTGAACTTGCGCTCGCGCAACTCGTGACCGGCCTGGCCTATGCCTCGACGCTCTTTCTCGTCGCGGCCGGGCTCACCATCATCTTTGGCGTCACGCGGGTGGTGAACTTTGCGCACGGCTCGCTCTTCATGCTGGGCGCCTATCTCGCGTACACCATCACGAGCGCGCTGCCGCGCGAGCCGCTGCCGTTCTTCGGCGGGTTGCTGCTGGCGGCGCTGGCGGTCGCACTCGTCGGGGTGCTGATCGAGGTGCTGGTGCTGCGGCGAATCTATGCGGCGCCCGAGATCTTCCAGCTGCTCGCCACCTTTGGCGTCGTGCTGATCGTGCAGGACCTCACGCTGTGGATCTGGGGGCCGGAGGAGCTGTTCGCGCGCCGTGCGCCGGGCCTGGGCGGGGCCGTGGAGATCGCCGGCGCCTTCGTGCCGCAATGGACGCTGGTGGTGCTCGCCGCCGGCCCGCTCGTCTACCTGGCGCTGTGGCTCGTGTTCAACCGGACGCGCTGGGGGCTCAATGTGCGTGCCGCCACGCAGGATGGGGACATGGCCAGTGCGCTCGGCGTCAATCGCGCGTTGCTCTTCACGTCCGTGTTCGCGCTCGGCAGCTTCCTCGCCGGCCTGGCAGGTGCGCTGCAAATCCCGCGCGAGGCGGTCAACCTGCAGATGGATCTGTCGGTGATCGTCGAGGCGTTCGTGGTCGTCGTGGTCGGCGGGCTGGGCTCGATCAGCGGGGCAGCGCTGGCGGCCATCCTGATCGGCCTGCTGCACGCCTTCGGCATCTGGCTGCTGCCGCAGTCCTCACTGGTGCTTGCCTTCGTCGCCATGGCGGTCGTGCTCATCGTGCGGCCCTACGGGCTGCTCGGGCGCGCCGAGGTGGCGCAGCAGGGCCGCGCGCTCCTGCATGCGCCGTTCATCCCGGCCGATGCGCGGCTGAAGACGGCCGGCATCGCTGTGCTGACCATTGCCGCCACTGCGCCGCTCTGGGCTTCCGACTACTGGCTGGTGATCCTTACGGAGGTCGCGATCCTCGCCGTGTTTGCCGCGAGCCTGCACTTCTTCATGGGGCTGGGCGGCATCACCTCGTTCGGCCATGCCGCCTTCTTTGGTCTGGGTGCCTATGCGGCCGGCCTTGGGGTCAAGTACTTCGACACGCCACTGCTGCTGAATCTCGCGCTGGGCCCGCTGCTGGCGTTCGTCGGAGCGATCGCCAGTGGCTGGTTCGTGCTGCGCGCACAAGGCGTGTATGCGGCGATGCTCACGCTGGCCTTCGCGCAGATCCTGTGGTCGCTTGCGACGCAATGGATCGCATTCACCGGCGGCGACAACGGCATCCTGGGCATCTGGGATACCGCGGTGCCGCGCTGGCTTGCCACGCGCGAGGCGTACTACCTGCTCACCCTCGCGCTTGCCGTGCTGAGCGTGTGGCTGCTGCGGCGTGCGGCGATGGCGCCGTTTGGCGTTGCCCTGCGCGCCGTGCGCGATGCGCGGGCACGCGCCGAGGCGAGCGGCATCGATGCCCAGCGCGTGCAGTGGCTGGCGTTCGCCGCGGGCGGCTTGTTCGCCGGCTTGGCCGGCGTGCTCAATGCGCATCACAAGGGGTCCGTGTTTCCCAACGCGCTGTCGATCGCGCAGTCGCTCGATGCGCTCATCATGGTGCTGCTGGGCGGACTGCAGACCCTCAGTGGCCCGGTCGTCGGTGCCGCCGCCTACCACGCCCTGGCCGTGGAACTGACGCGCGCCACCGATCACTGGCGCCTGGTGCTCGGGCTGGCCATTGTTTTGCTGGTGGTGCTGCTCCCGCGGGGCATCGCGGGGTCCCTGCGGCGCCGGCTCGAGCGGCGTCCGGCCCCGCAGGGGGCCACATGACCGGGGCGCCGCTGCTCAGCGTCGAAGGCGTGTTCAAGTACTTTGGTGGCGTGCACGCCGTCGACGGCGTGAGCTTCACGCTGCAGCCAGGCCGGGTCACGGCGCTCATCGGGCCCAACGGCGCCGGCAAGAGCACCTTGTTCGCCTTGATCGCGGGGCAGTACGTCCCGGACCGCGGACGGTTGCTGTTCGCGGGCCGTGACGGCAGCCGGGAGATGGGCCGCCTGTCGGCAGCTCAGCGCTGCGCGCTCGGCATCGCCCGCACGTTCCAGACCGCACAGGCGTTTGGCACGCTGACCGCCCTCGAGAACGTGCAGCTGGCACATGCCGCGCACGCCAGGCGGACGCTCAACGCCTGGCGACCGCTGGCGCAGGACCACGCAGCGCAGGCGCAGAGCCTGCTGGTCCGCGTGGGCCTGGGTGGGCAGGCCGCGCGTGCGGCCGCCGACATGCCTTACGCGGACCTCAAGCGCCTTGAACTCGCCATCGCGCTGGCCGCCGCACCGCGCCTGTTGCTGATGGACGAGCCGACCGCGGGCATGGCACCGGCCGAACGCTTTGCGCTGATGGACTTGGTGCGTGCCCTGTCGGCGGAATCGCGCCTCACGGTGCTCTTCACCGAGCACAGCATGGATGTCGTCTTTGGGTACGCCGAACGGCTGCTGGTGCTGTCGCGCGGCAAGCTCATCGCGGATGGCGCCCCGGAGGCGGTCCGACGCGATCCGGTTGCACAGGCCGCGTACTTTGGAGATGCGGCATGAGTCCGCCGGGCCGCCCCAATGGCGAATTCCTGAGCGCGCAGCGCGAGGGTAATTCGTTCGACCGGCCGGGCCACCCCGAGGGCGAATCCCCAGCGCGCAGTGCGAGGCCAAGCCGATGAGCGAGGTGGCCGCCGCGTTGCTGTTGGAGAACATCGACGCGTTCTATGGCAAGGCGCAGGCGCTGTTCGGATTGAGCCTGCAGCTGGCGCCTGGCGAAGTGCTGGCGCTGGTCGGCCGCAATGGCGCCGGCAAGTCGACCACCCTGGCAGCCGCGATCGGACTGGTGAGCGCGCGGGGGCGCATCGGAACACATGGTGTGCCGCTCGGCGGCTTGCCGCCGCACCGCCGCGCACGCCTTGGCCTGGGCTACGTGCCGCAGGAGCGGCGCATCTTCACGGATCTGACGGTCCGGCAGAACCTGGTGGTCGGCTCGCAGGGCAAGCCGTTCGACCTGCAGGGGCTGCTCGAGCTCTTTCCCAATCTGGCCGAGATGCTCGACCGGTCCGCGGCGCAGATGAGCGGCGGCGAGCAGCAGATGCTCGCGGTGGCGCGCACCCTGGCTGCCGGTCCGCGCGTCGTGCTGCTCGACGAGCCGTCCGAGGGCATCGCGCCACGCCTGGTCGCCCGACTGGCCGCAGCCGTGCGCGCGCTCAAGGCCCAGGGCGTGGCCGTGTTGTTGTCCGAACAGAACGCGCGCTTCGTGGCCGAGACCGCGGATCGCGTGCTGCTGATGGACAAGGGCCAGATCGTGGGCCAGGCGCAGCCGGCTGAACTGCTGGCGCCCGCCGGGGCCGTGCGCGCCGTGCTCGGGCTCTGAGCGCAAGGAGCGGGGATCGAGGTTCAGGATTCCGTGCGGGGCCTGTCCTACACTCAATCCTCGATCCTGAAGCCCCAATCCTGTCCAGTGATCATCACCAGCCTGCTCGACACCGACCTGTACAAGTTCACGATGATGCAGGTCGTGCTGCACCACTTTCCCGGCGCGCAGGTCGAGTATCGCTTCAAGTGTCGCAATGCCGGGGTCGACCTGACGCCCTACGTGGATGAGATCCGCGAGGAAATCGAGTGGTTGTGCACGCTGCGTTTTCGCGAGCGCGAACTCGATTATCTGCGCTGCTTTCGCTTCATCAAGAGTGACTTCGTCGACTTCCTGGGGCTGTTCCAGCTCAACACCAAGACCATCACGGTGCGGCCGTCCGAGAGGACCGCGGGCGAGATCGAGATCATCATCAAGGGCCCGTGGCTGCACACGATCCTCTTTGAAGTCCCGGTGCTCGCCATCGTCAACGAGGTCTACTTCCGCAACACGCAACCTCTGCCGGACTACGCCGAAGGCCGCCGGCGGCTGCTCGAAAAGATCGGGCTCATCCGCGACGATCCACAGCTATCCGGGGCACTCGGTCAGGATCGCGCCGGCGTTGAGGGGCTGAAGATCGCCGACTACGGTACGCGCCGACGCTTCTCGCGGATGTGGCACGACGAGGTGGTGCTGCTGCTCAAGGACAAGCTCGCCGAAAACCTGGCCGGCACCAGCAACGTCATGCTGGCCATGAAGCACGGCCTGACACCCTTGGGCACCATGGCGCACGAATACCTGCAAGCCTGCCAGGCGCTGGGGCCGCGGCTGCGCGACTCGCAGGTGTTCGGCTTCGAGACCTGGGCCAAGGAGTACCGCGGCGATCTTGGCATCGCACTGAGCGACGTCTACGGACTGGACGCCTTCCTGCGCGACTTCGACATGTACTTCTGCAAGCTGTTCGACGGGGCGCGGCATGACTCGGGCGATGCCATCGAGTGGGGCGAGCGTCTGATCGCGCACTACGAGAAGAACCGCGTCGACCCGCGTACGAAGACGCTGGTGTGGTCGGACTCGCTCACCTTCCCGCGGGTGATCGAGCTGTACAAGCGCTTCCGCGGCCGCGCCCGGCTGGCCTTTGGCGTGGGTACCAATGTCACCAACGACCTGGGCTACACGCCGCTGCAGATCGTCATTAAGATGGTCCGCTGCAATGACCAGCCGGTGGCAAAGCTGTCCGACTCGCCCGAGAAAAACATGTGCGACGACGCGGCCTACCTCGCGTACCTGCGGCAGGTATTCGAGTTGAAGCATTAAGCAGGATCGTCCCATCCGCTACGCCCCCCGCTCATGCCGCTGTCTACCCAGCCGGTGCCGATCGCGTTTTTGCAGTGGCGTACCAAGGCGCTCACCTTGTCCGTACTTTGAGATCTCTATTGGGGGGGGGGGCACGCCTCGCTCGGCCACCCCGGACCGCCCGAGACCCTGATGCCTGCCAAGCCAACCTCCAACCCTAACTTCGATATGCACGCCAACACACCCTCCTGGCTCAGACGCTGTGGCGCCGCGTTGGAGTCGATCGCCCTGGGCATCATGTGGTTGGGTCTGCCGCTCGCGCCCGTGTTCATGGCGCTGATCAGATGGGACATCGCGCCGCTGCGCAGGTACCCGGCTTCATGGCGGCGCGCGGTGGCCCACACATCACAGCTGAGCCGTGTTGGCGTCATCCGGCGCGGCGTGGAGCAGCGCTTTGCGCCGCGCGGAGAAGCTGCGTACCGGATCGAAGGCGGCTGCACGCACTGCGGTCAGTGCTGCGTCAACGGATTATGTGTCTTCGTCGACTTCGACGCCGAGGGCCGGTCAAGCTGCGCCATTCATGGGAAGTGGTTCTTCCGGTGGCTCAGCTGCGGCGTGTATCCACGGACCCAGCGCGACATTGACGCCTATGCTTGCCCGTCGTTTCGCGCGGTGCCGCCCATCGCCGCGCCACGCCGCGTGCTGACGCTGAAGGTCGAGCGCTGATGTGCTGGCGCGTCGCGGGCATGCGCCGTGCGCCGTAAGGTGTCTGATCGACATAGGCTTTGTGGTCGTCTGCATTGTCCGCTTGCCGCGCATGCCCCAGTCTTCCCAACCCGCTGCCAGCCTGGGCACCGACAATGGCTTCGTGGTGCTGGCCGAGGTCAATGTGCTCAGCCGTGCTGGCGAGGGTGTGACCTTGTTCTGCTGGGCAGCGGGATGAGCGCGTTGCCTCGTTCAGCGCGAGTCGTTCGGGATGATTTCGAGGCCGTGCGGAGCCGGCTGGAACGCGACATCCAGCATGAATTGGCACAACACAAGTTGGCGGGGCTCGGCACCGCCCTCCTCATTCATCAGCGCATCGTTTGGGTGGAAGACTTCGGATGGGCCGCTGCCGCGTCCTGAGCGCCCGCGGGCCGCGAGACGCGCAATCGAGTTGGATCGAACAGCACGCTTCTCGCCGTCACCGCGGCGATGCAATTGATCGCCGATGGCCGGCTGGACCTGCACACGCCCGCGCAGCGCGGCTTGCCTTGGTTCAGCATACGCGATCTTGAAGGAGGATGTGGACCGCCAAGGATGGCCGACGCCGTTCAGCGGCAGCCGCCCGCGTCGTCAGTCGGCCGCGGCCACTGGTTTGGCCTGGTTTCGGTCATCGTTTCCGGAAAGGCCGCCAGATCGGCGTGCTCGGCCGTGCTCAGCGCGGGACGGCGCGACGCTTCACTTGCAGTGCCCGCCGAATTCGACGGAAGCGAATGCGCCAGTGCATCCAGCAGCGTGTCGACGCTGCCATCGTGCATGTATGGGGCGGTCAGTGCGACGTTGCGCAGGCTCGGGGTACGCCAGCGGCCGGCCGCGGATTTGGCGTTCACCGCCTCGTGTGTGGCCGCGGCGCTCGCGCGCGAAGGATCGTCGTTGTACGGGCCGATCAGGTTGTATCGGCTGGTGCTGACCCTAAAGACCGCAGTTGACGGCCGCAAGGCGCACCAAGTCGCTGTCGCGACTGAACAATTTGAGCGGCGGTCGATCACCGGTTTGGATCTGCTCCGCAGTCGCGGGAATCACCCGGAAAGCCGCGCCACTGCGCGATCTGCGCGGTTCCACAGCAATGACAACTGCGGTTTCTAGGATGACCCGCTTACGCCATCAGAAACACCCAAATGGCACGGTCACTTGCTCCACCAGGCCCATACGGCAGTGACTGGTGAAACATCCGGGCTAGGCTGAAGACCCGTGTCCATGGAAGGTAACGCCTCAAGGCGCAGCCCGATGCGCATCGGGCCGCCCTTGGCGCGCACGCGACGACTGGTCACGTAACCGACGTCGACTTAGTCTTACTGTGTCATTAATTTCAAGGCACTATACGCACATCTTCGTCCTGTGTGTGAGGAACGATGGGCGCGAGCGAGCGGTTTGAGCGGTACATGGAGCATTTGGCGGCGGGGC
>JADCGX010000140.1 GCA_020248785.1 Burkholderiales bacterium
CAGATTGCGCACTTCACCAGCCACCACGGCAAAGCCGCGGCCCTGCTCGCCGGCCCGCGCGGCTTCCACCGCAGCGTTCAGCGCCAGGATGTTGGTCTGAAACGCAATGCCGTCAATGACACTGATGATCTCGGCAATCTTCTTGCTGCTGGCGGTGATGTCGTCCATCGTGGCCACCACCTGACCGACCACGGCGCCACCCTTCTCGGCCACCTGCGAGGCACTGGCCGCCAGTTGATTGGCCTGCTTGGCCGCATCGGCGTTCTGCTTGACCGTCGCGGTCATCTGCTCCATCGACGCCGCCGTCTGCTGCAGATTGCTGGCCTGCTGTTCGGTGCGCGATGACAGATCCTGATTGCCCTGCGCAATCTCGCGGCTGGCAGTGCCGATGTAATCGACCCCTTGGCGCACGTCCTGCACGATGCGCAGCAACGAGGCGTGCATTTGGCGCGCTGCCGCCGCGAGGCTGCCTTCGCGGCCTCCCGCCGGCATCGCCGTAGCCAGGTCGCCCGCGGCAATGCGACCGATCGCCGACGACAGCTCTGCCGGTTCGTCGCCGAGCTGCACCATCAGGCGCCGATAGCTGAACACAAGCGCGCCGAAGAACACCGCCAGCATCAGCATCGAACCGGCCACCACCGTCCACTTCCAGAAGTCGGTGCGTGCCGACGCGGCCTGCACGGCTGCGCCGGTGCGGCGGTCGAGCGCCACGAAGAACTCATCCAGCGGCGCCATGATCTTGGCCTTGTAGCCGTGATAGGCGGCGTCGTGCATCAGCGCCTGCGCGCGCGCCAGATCGGGCTCGCCGGTGCGCGTGTAACCGCCCTGGCCATCGTCATACTTGCCCTTGACAAGGTTCATCGCGATGGTCTCGGTGCGCACCAGGTCGTCAGAGTTGGCCTGCGCCTGCTTGAGCTTGGCGAACTCCTCCTCGCTGAAGCCGGCGCGCTTCATGAGTTCCTGCAGCGGCACGGCGGCCTCGGTGCCACGCGGCGCGCTGTCCTGCGCGGCGCGAAAGTCCCAATAGATGCGGTGGTACTGCTGCGGGCGCGGCGCCTTGCCGTTGCGAATGTCGAGCACCTCCCAGTACTGTTTTTCCCAGCGCGGATCGCCGGTCACCACGTAGGTGCGCGCCAAGCGCGTCAGATCGTCGCTGCTCTGGCGCAACTCATCGGCCAGCAGGTACGACTCGTAACGATTGGCCAGCGCATCCTCCAACTCCAGCGACGCGGCGCGCCACTGCAGGGTGGCAACCATCAGCAACGCGAGAGGAACGGCAATGCAGACAAAGAGCGTGACGAACTGTTGCTTGACCGAAGCGGCTTGATTACCCACGGCAACGACTCCTAGCAGACATCGAACTTGAGCATCCCGACCGGGATGCCAGAGCAGCACGCCGCGACGGAGCGCCGATTTGACTGGCAGTGGCCGCGCACCGGCGGCGCATACCCTTGGAAGTCAATGCGCTGCAAGCGGCGCGCGTTGAGCGAAGACGACATGCGACGACCACCGCGCGCCCTTAGTGCCGGGCCCGCTTGACGAGGCTGGCCACATCGATGATCAGGGCCACCCTGCCATCGCCGAGGATGGTGGCACCCGACACATTGGGCACGCGCCGATAGTTGGACTCCAGGTTCTTCACCACGACCTGGTGCTGACCAAGCAACTCGTCGACCAGGGCGGCGATTCGCCTGCCCTCGGCCTCCACGATCACCATGATCTCGCTCACGCGCTCGTAGTCGAAGCGCGGCACGCCGAACACCTCTTCGAGCGCGACCACCGACAAATACTCGTCGCGCACCTTGACCACGCGACCGGTCGCGCCGACGCTCTGGATCATTCCGGCGTCGACCTGAAAGCTCTCGACCACGCTGGCCAGCGGCAGGATGTAGGTTTCCTCGCCAACACCGATCGACATGCCGTCCATGATCGCCAGCGTCAGCGGCAGACGAATCGACACGCGCGTGCCATAGCCTTCGGCCGAGTCGATCTCGACCGTCCCGCCCAGGGCAGCGATGTTCTTGCGCACCACGTCCATGCCGACGCCGCGGCCCGAGACGTCGCTGATCTGGTCAGCGGTCGAGAAGCCGGGCTCCCAAATGAGCGCGCAGACCTCGTGATCGGTCATCTCGTCACGCACCGCCAGGCCGCGTTCACGCGCCTTGCTCATGATCTTGGCGCGGCTCAGACCGGCGCCGTCGTCCTTGACCTCGATCAGGATCGAGCTGCCCTGATGCGAAGCGGCCAGAGTGATCGTGCCGGTGGCGCTCTTGCCCGCGGCCAGACGCCGCGCCGGCGATTCGATGCCGTGATCGGCGCTGTTGCGCACGAGATGCGTCAGCGGATCGACGATCTTCTCGATCAACCCCTTGTCGAGCTCGGTTGCCTCCCCGACCATTTTCAGCTCGAGATCCTTGCCGAGCTTGGTGGCAAGGTCGCGGATCATGCGCGGGAAGCGGTTGAACACGAAGCTCATCGGGATCATGCGGATCGACATCACGCTTTCCTGCAGATGCCGCGTGTTGCGCTCCAGATCCGACATGCCCGACAGCAGGGCCTGGTACTGCACCGGGTCGAACTGCTTGGCCTGCTGACTGAGCATCGCCTGTGTGATGACCAGTTCGCCGACCAGATTGATCAGCTGGTCGACCTTCTCGACCGAGACCCGCAACGTGCTCGATTCCAGACCGCCGGCCTTTTCAACTCTCTCGGTCTTGTCCACCTTATCGGGCCGATCCGCGCGCGGCTTGCCATCGGCACCTGGTTCGTTAAGACGCGATTGCGTTACCCGCGGCTCGGCCGCACTAGGCGCAGCGCCGCCACGGGCCCGGCCCGCGCGCGCCGCCGGCAAGGTGGCCGGATCGACGAAAAAGCCGTAGCCATCGCTCTCGACAGCGACCACGCTGCCTGCCGCGGGGCTGCCGTCCGGTAACTCGGGGGTGGGTTCGGACGCCGCAGACGCGGAGTCAGCTTCCGCCGGCCGCGCGCCATAGGGCGCGACGACGATCTGCTCGCGGCTCAGATGAAACGAGAACAGCTCGGTCAACTCCGCGTCCGGCGATGGCGTGACCACCCGAAACTCGCGAAAGCCATCGGCCGAGAGCGTGCCGTCGTCGGCAGGCTCAAAGCTGCCGAGCGCGGGAATGTCGCGAAACAGCTCCGCCAGACCGTCGGCCGCGTCGCTCGTCTTCAGCGGGCCGACTCGCACCAACAACTCGCGCCGGCCGTCGCTTTCGAGTGCAAGCACCTGGCCGGAAGCCAATGTCTTGATGCGATCAACCAGGTCCGTGGTGTCGGGGCTCGTGTCGGCGGCGCCCTGATGCCGAGCCAGCTGGCCACGCACTGCGTCGCCCGCCTCAAGAAGCACATCGACCATGACCCGGGTCAAGGCCAATTCATGTTTGCGGACACGATCGAGCAGCGTCTCCAACTCGTGCGTCAGCACGGTCACATCGGCAAAGCCAAAGGTCGACGCCCCGCCCTTGATCGAGTGCGCGACGCGGAAAATGGCGTTTAACTCGTCATCCGACGCGCTGTCCACATCGATCGCCAGCAGCATCGACTCCATGCTCTGCAGGTTTTCGCGCGCCTCTTCAAAGAAGACGGCGTAAAACTGCGACAGATCGAAGTCGGCCTGCTGCAGCCCCTGGTTGGTGATTTCGCCCATGTCAGTGATCCGTGGTCCGTGATCGGCGCTCGGTGGACAGAGGTACGCGACCATCCATAAAGGTTGGCTTGAAGCTCATGCTGCTGCAGCGGTGTGGGGTCGACTGGTCACTGATCGCCGTCCACTGATCGCTGATCGATGACCGCAAATCACCGGATCACCTTCTTGATGACGTCGAGCAGCTTGTTTGGATCGAAGGGTTTGACCAGCCAACCCGTCGCGCCAGCCGCCTTGCCCTTGGCTTTCATGTCGTCGCTGGACTCGGTGGTCAGGATGAGAATCGGCGTCGCCGTGTAGGTCGGCAGACCGCGCAGGCTCTTGACAAGGTTGATGCCATCCATCTTCGGCATGTTCTGGTCGGTGAGCACGAGGTCGACCCGCGCGCCCTTGGCCTTTTCGAAAGCCTCGGCGCCGTCGGCCGCCTCGATGACGTTGTAGCCCGCTCCCTTGAGGGTGAAGGCGACCATTTGCCGCATCGAGGCCGAGTCATCCACCGCAAGAATCGATTGCATCGCTAACTCCACTGAGCGCCGCAGGCGCCGAGAACTTTCGAATCCACACTCACTTGGTAGGCCAGCTCAAAACAAGTCGACCGAACCGGCGCTGACGTGGCTCTGTCGCACCGGTTCCATCCGCGCCGCCGCCAGCAGCGGCGCGTTGAAATCCGGCGCGAGCGTGATCAGACAGCGCTCCAGCGCATTCAGGCGGGCTTGCGCGTGCTGTGTGAGCTGGGTGGCCATGTCCTGGAATTGCAGCGCCGTGACAGCGGAGGTGACGGCAGCGCCAAGTTGCGCACGCTCGCCCGCGCCGCCTGCCAGCCGCGGCGCGATCTGGCTCACCTGATTGAAGCTGGCGAGCAGCTTGTCGCCGGCATCGTTGATCAACGCCTTGAGCCGATCGAGGTCCGCCGCGATGGCCGCACACTCCAGCGCGGCTGCATGCCCGGCCTGGCCACACTGAGCCACCCTGTCACTCGAAATCTGGTCCATCGTCGTGTCGCTTCCGTGGTGACTTGCCCGCCGCCCTGTGAAAGGGCGATAACGGTGCAGGTCCGACACAGAAGTTTCCCGGCACGACCGCGCAGCCAAAGCGCCGATAAGCCTTCGCAATCCACCGGATTTGGCGGCGCTAAGCTGTGGCGCAGTGCCTCGGCAGGCCGCATGGAGCGACCGAAATCGGACAGAATCGGGCATGGCGCGTCACGCCGACGCGCGCACTTTCCACGACTTGCCCCGGAACGGACCCGCGATGGCACTGAGTGCAGCCCCCCTGTCACTGCTGGTGGTTGAGGACTCCGAACTCGACTTCGATCTGCTGCTTGCCATATTGCAACGCGACCACGACAACCTCGGCCGCCCGGTTCGCGCCACGCGAGTGGAAGACGAGGCTGGCATGCGCGAGGTCTTTGCGCGTGGACGTATCGACGCGGTGGTCACCGATCACAATTTGCCGCGCTTCGATTCTTTCGCGGCGCTCAAGGTGGCCAAGGGGCTCGACGCGGATATGCCGGTGATCGTGCTCTCGGGCGAAATGTCCGAGGAACTGGCGGTCGCCGGCCTACATGCCGGCGCCGACGACTTCATCCTGAAGTCGCGCATGTTCCGCCTCGGTCCCGCGCTTAAGCGCAGCCTGCAATCGGCCGAGACACGGCGCGACCGCCGTGCGAAGGCGCTGGCGCTGGCAGAGAACGAGGCACGCCTGCGCGAGCTCACCCACAACCTCGAGCGGGTGCGCGAGGAGGAACGCCGAATCCTGGCGCGCGAGGTGCACGACGACATCGGGACCACGCTCACGGCACTCAAGTTCGAACTGGCGCGCCTGGCGAAGGATCTGGGCGGGACGTCGCTGGCCGTGCCGCGCATCGCCGCGATGAACGATCTGCTGGCGCACGCGGTGGCTGCCAGCCACCGCATCCAGCACGACCTGCGGCCGCCGGTGCTGGACGCCGGCCTGGTCGCTGCACTGGAATGGCTGGCCAAGGGCTTCATTGAGCGCACCGGCGTTGCCGTTCAGTTCGAGGCCAACCGCGACGAGGTGCCGCTTGCGGCCGATCGGGCCACCGCGCTCTATCGCGTGGCCCAGGAAGCGCTTGCCAACGTGGCCAAATACGCGCAGGCCCGCCGCGTGTCGCTGCAGCTGTTCGTCGCGGCCGACGAGATCACACTGGAGATCGCCGACGATGGCATCGGCTTTGATCCGCGCATGCTGGAGGCGACGCCGGGCTTCGGTCTGCGTGGGATAGTCGAACGGGCGCGAGCGCTGGACGGCTGGGCCGAGGTGCTGTCCACGCCGGGCCGCGGCACCACGATCATGTTCTCGGTGCCGACGCCGGGCGCCACGCCAGCCGAGGAAGCCATTGCCCAGCAGCAGCGTGCCTGGGCCGATGCCAGTTAGGCAGCGAGGACCACACACACCATGCAGACCAAAATCATCGTCGTCGACGATCACGCGCTCGTACGTCGCGGCATCGTGCAGATTCTCAACGAGCATCCGCAGATCTGCGTGGTGGCCGAGGCGGGCGACTATGGCCAGCTGCGCACCGCGCTGCGTGCACACCCGGAGACCGAGCTGCTGGTCATGGACGTGGGGCTGCCGGGCAGGAACGGCATCGAAATCCTGAAGGTCCTGCGCGAGGACGCGCCCAAGCTGCGGGTGCTCATCGTCAGCATGTACCCCGAGGACCAGTACGCCGTGCGCGCGTTTCGCGCGGGAGCCGCCGGCTATCTGAACAAGGCGAGCGCGCCGGAGAAACTGATAGAGGCCGTCAACCAGGTGATCAACGGCCGCAAGTTCGTCACCCCGGAAATCGCGCAGGCGCTGATCGAGAACCTGAATGCGCCCGAGGACGTGGCGCCGCACGAAAAACTCTCGGACCGGGAGTTCCAGACGCTCCGGCTCATGGCCAGCGGCAAGCGTCTGTCCGATATCGCCGAGGCTCTGGCACTGTCACCGAAGACCGTGAGTGTGTATCGCGCCCGTATCCTTGAAAAAATGGGGATGAGCAACAACGCCGAGCTCACCCACTACGCGATCAAGCATGGGCTGGTGGAGTAAGGCACGCTCGGCGAAGTCGATTCGTCGCCTATCTGCCCGCGACGGGATGTGATGTCTTGATCGATGGCGTGCAGCGGCTGCCCACGCTGTGGTGGTTGCGCTTGCTGAGCGGGCACTTTCCTTCCCTGCCAGGAGCGCCGCGCCTGCCGAAGCAACCACACTGCCGGTGACTTGAGTCGGCGCGCCCAGCGCCGACCCACCCCCAATGGAACGTGTTGATCCAGCGCAGCAGCGGCAGGCGCGCTCGCGCGAGGATTCGTTCATGACTGCTGACCCCGCGACACCCAGTGCCAGCGTCGGCGACCGCGGCGCCCAGCGCCGTGCCGAGCGCCTGGCTACCCCGCGCCTATCGCGCGAGCAACGCACGATGGCCGCGATGCTGCGCATCTTCTGCGACGGCCAGCACGCGCAGGCGGCGAAGAACACCGCTGGCCTGTGCGAGGCGTGCGAGGCGTTGGCGCTGTATGCGCGTCAACGCCTGGCCGGCTGCCCCTATGGTCCAGACAAGCCCACCTGCGCCAATTGCAAGATCCACTGCTACGGACCCGCGCAGCGCGAGCAGGCCCGCGTGATGATGCGTCACGCTGGTCCGAAGATGCTGTGGCGCCACCCCAGGCTCGCCATCGCCCACCTGATCGACGGCCGCCGCGCGGCGCCGGAGAAGCCGCGGAACAAGGCAGGCTGAGCAGCAAGTCGATCGCGGGCAGAATCGGCGACTCAAGCGCGCGGCGTGGCCGGCCTTCTGGCTGCGCCGTTGGTCGCGTGTAGCTTGGTCAAGGGTCACCGCCTGGCCGTCCAAAGATGCCCCTCTGATCGACCCGCTTTGCGTATGCGCATTCGTTTGTGCTGAATGCGTACACGCAAAGCGCTAAGACGAGAAGAGCGCCTCCGCAAACTCCCGTGCCCGAAACGGCTGCAGATCCTCGAGCTTCTCGCCCACACCGATAAAAAGAATCGGCAGCGGCTTGTCCCTGCGCTGGTGCGCCAGCGCGGCCAACACGCCGCCCTTGGCGGTGCCGTCGAGCTTGGTAATGATCAGGCCCGTGAGGCCGATCGCCTCATCGAACGACTTGACCTGCGCGAGCGCGTTCTGACCATTGGTGCCGTCAAGCACCAGCAGCACCTCGTGCGGCGCGCCGTCCATGGCCTTGGCGAGCGAGCGCTTGACGCGCTTGATCTCGTCCATTAGGTGCAGTTGCGTCGGCAGGCGCCCGGCGGTGTCGGCGATCAGCACGTCGCGCCCGCGCGAACGCGCCGCTTGGACGGCGTCGAACACCACCGCGGCAGGATCGCCACTGGCCTGCTGGACGACGTCCACGCCATTGCGTTGCCCCCACACCGCCAGCTGCTCGCGCGCCGCGGCGCGAAAGGTGTCGCCGGCGGCCAGCAGCACGCTCTTGTGGCGGTCCGCCAGCCAGTGCGACAGCTTGCCGATCGAGGTCGTCTTGCCGGCGCCATTTACGCCCGCCACCATCATGACCAGCGGCTTGGCCGCGTCGAGCTTTAGCTCACCCTCGCACGGCGCCAGGCGCAGCGCCAGCTCGTCCTTGAGGGCCTCGCGCACCTCTTCGGCCGTCTTCAGGCCCTTGAGCTTGATGCGATCACGAAGCGCAGCCAGCAGCTCCTGCGTGGCCGACATGCCAACGTCCGCGCCGATCAGCGCCGCCTCCAGGTCTTCGAACAGCGCATCGTCGATCACGCCGCCGGAAAACAGGCCGGCGATGTTCACGCGCGTGCGGGTCAGGCCCTGTTTGAGCCGGCTCATCCAGCCGGTCTTCTCTGCCATGGTCAATGTCTCTTTTGCCTGTCTGCAACAATCCGTGCGCCATGCACAACGAGTCGATTTCAGTGTACGTGAGCCATGCCGACGAAGCGTCCTGAGCGCGGGCGCGATCCTGCCCGCGCCGCCTTGGAGAGCCCGGCCAGGCACGACTTTGCGGGTGCCCCGCACAAGGTGCGGATCATCGGCGGCCGCTTCAAGCGCACGCCGTTGCCGGTGGCCGACGTGCCCGGCCTGCGACCCACGCCCGATCGCGTACGCGAAACCCTGTTCAACTGGATCGCGCATCTGCGGCCCGACCTGTCCACCCTGCGCGGGCTGGATCTGTTTGCCGGCACGGGCGCGCTGGGCTTCGAGCTCGCTTCGCGCGGCGCTGCGCAGGTCACGCTCGTCGAGCGCGAGCCGCGGCTTGTCGCGCAGCTCCGGGCGCTGCGCGACAAGCTGGATGCCGCGAGCGTGCGGATCGTTCAGGGCGATGCGCTGCAGCTGGTGCGCAGCCTGCCGGCCGCGCCGTTCGACCTGGTGTTCATCGACCCGCCGTATGACATGGCGCTGCGGGCACCAGCGCTGGCGGCGGTGGTGCCGGTGCTCGCCGAGGATGCGCTGCTGTATGTTGAGGCCGATGCGGCGCTCCCGCCTGAACTGCTCGCCGCGCAGCGACTTGCCGTGCTGCGCGAGTTGCGCGCTGGCAAGGTGCGCGCGCATTTGTTGCAGCGGCGCCAAGACGACATGGCCTGAGGCGACCGCAGGCTCGGCGCCGATTGCCCGGCGCTGGCCTTGTCCCGATAATCGCGCGGCATCCCGGGCACCGCGCCCACTTTCCGCTGAGGCC
The DNA here is from genome assembly GCA_020248785.1 of Burkholderiales bacterium. Lineage (GTDB taxonomy): Bacteria > Pseudomonadota > Gammaproteobacteria > Burkholderiales > Burkholderiaceae_F > JALHMQ01. Next base: position 9,334 of record JADCGX010000140.1, read on the forward strand.
CGCGATGGTCATCGCCGTTTATCCCGGAACTTTCGATCCGCTCACGCGCGGCCACGAAGATCTTGTTCGTCGCGCCTCGGGCCTGTTTGCCAAGCTCGTCGTGGGCGTCGCCGACAGCCGCAACAAGAAGCCGTTCTTCTCGCTGGACGAGCGCCTGCAGATCGCGCGTGAGGTGCTCTCGCACTATCCGAACGTCGAGGTGGCGGGGTTTCGCGGCCTGCTCAAGGACTTCGTGCGCGAACAAGACGCGCGCGTGATCGTGCGCGGCCTGCGGGCGGTGAGCGACTTCGAGTACGAGTTCCAGCTGGCGGGCATGAACCGCTACCTGCTGCCCGACGTGGAGACAATGTTCCTCACGCCCTCGGACCAGTACCAGTTCATCTCGGGCTCGATCGTGCGCGAGATCGCGCAACTGGGTGGCGACGTAAGCAAGTTCGTGTTCCCGTCGGTCGAGAAGTGGCTGAAGGCCAAAATCGCGCAGATGGGCGGCTGAGGCGCCCCATGAGCGTGAACGCGCACCGCGGCCACGCCCGCAGCGCGCGCGCGACATAAGACAGCGTCGTGGCAACGGTTCGTCAGCGCATCGAGTTGATCGACGCACTGCGTGCGATCGCGCTCTTCGGCATCCTGCAGGTCAACATCCAGTCGTTCCTGCATGGCGCCGGCGATCCGCTCGGCTACTTTCTTGCGCCTCCCGGTGCCCTGGACACCGCCGTGTACCTGGCGATCGGAACCTTTGTCTCGCTCAAGTTCCTGTCGCTCTTTGCGCTGCTCTTCGGCTACGGCTTCACGCTGCAGATGCGCAAGCTCAGGCAGCGCGAGGGGCTGGCCGGCGCCAAGCGGCACTATCGGCGGCGCCTGAGCTTCTTGCTTGCCGTGGGCCTGGCGCACGGCCTGCTGCTGTACTACGGCGACATCCTCACCGGCTATGCGATCGCCGGTTTCGTGCTGGTGCTGTACGCGGGCGCGCGCTCGCGCCGGCTGCTCTCGGTGGCGCGCAACTTCTTCATCGCTTATCTGGTGCTGTCGCTGCTGCAGATCGTGACGATCGAGCGGGCGCGGCGAGCGTTCCCATTCGAGGGCGACCCAAGCGCGCTACCGCGGGAGATCCTCGATCAGTTTGCGGTCATGACCACCGGCACTTACCTCGAGCAGCTGCCTTCGCGCATCGAGGATTTCCTGCTCCAGTGCATGGGACTGGTGTATTCGGTGCCGTTGTTCGTGGCGCTGTTTGCCCTTGGTGCGCTGGCGGCGCGGCAGCGCTGGATCGAGCGGCCGCAGCGCTTCGTCCGTCTGTGGCAAAGCGCTGTGCCAATCGGCCTGGTCGGGCTGCTGCTCTCGGCGCTGGGCGCCTGGTTCAATTATCGGACGATGCGCGAGGCGCCCGGCAACCCGGATCTCGTCGGCTACACGCTGATGGGCCTGGCCTTTCCAGCGCTCGCGTTGTACCTGGCCTTCATCGTGCGGCACCGGGATGCACCGTGGATGCAAGGGCTCATCGCCTGGCTCGCGCCGGCCGGCCGCATGCCGCTCACCAACTACCTGATGCAGTCGGTGCTCATGGGTGCCTTGCTCACCGGGTGGGGTCTGGCACTTGGGCTGGTGCTCGGCCGCGCTGAACTGGCGCTGCTCGCGCTGGCCATCGTCGCCGTGCAGATCGTGCTCAGCCGCTGGTGGATCGCACGCTTTCGCCAGGGGCCGGTGGAGTGGCTGTGGCGCAAGGCGACATACGGCGGTGATCCGTGATCATGGCCGGTCGAGATGCGTCGGCGGCGGCGATCACGCGTTGCCGGTCACCGTTCCGCATCGACCTTCAGCCAGACGCCACGCCGATTGCGCTCGACGCCCTGGCCGGAGGAGAGGATGCCGCTCGTGCTGCGGTCTTCGCGCACATCCGCACCGCCCACGGCGATCCACTCACCAAGCCGTCCCTGCACCGTGGTCGACACCTGCGCGCGCTCCACGCCGCGCACGGTGACCGTGCTTTGTTCGGGCGCGAGATCGAGCGTGACGACGTCGCCGGCGAGCGTGGGGCGGACGTGAAAGCCGGTGACCGCGTCGTAGTAGACGGTGCCGAGCATCTCCGTGAGGCCTTGCGAAGTCGCGACGTACTGCCGGAACGTGAACGGAATGGCGGTGCCCATGGCAATCCACGCACGGCCGCCTTCGAGCACGCGGATCGTCTGCGTGGTGTCCTGCGTGGACAGCGAGCGCGCGATGCGCGCCTCAATCTGCCCCGCGCCCTCGACGCGTCGGCTGGTGATCGTGACGCCGCCGTCGGCGCCGATGGATCGCTGGGTCTCTTCGGCGGCGCGGTCCTGCCGCACGCTGATGGTGAGCTGGCGCAGCGGTCGGTCGATCTCGGCCACCAGCTTGCGGATCTGCGCCCGGTTGGCGGGCGTGGTACGCAGCAGGAGCTGCGAGCCGCGGCCAGTCAGCGCGCCGCCGATGTCGACCATGGGCCGCAACAGCGGCAGCAGGTCCTCCGCGGTGCGATGACGCAGCCCGATCACCTCGATCTCCTGCGCACGCGCGCCCACCGCAGACAAAGCGGCCAGGGCGAGCAGGGCGCGGCGCTGCATGGCTAGTGTCCCAACCCATAAGTTTCGAGACAACAATGGCGAGAATCGCCATTGTCATGCGCCACCACTCGGCACGCCCGCGGCACTGCTTCGAAACTCATGGGTCGGGACACTAGAAGTCGAGCGTGATCTCGACCGCGTCGCCAACACGCAGCGTGCCGCCAGAACCGTGCGCGACGACGGCGTTCACGCCGAACATCACGCCTTCGGCCTTGCCGCGATAGGTGGCGAGCAGGTCGGGCACGACATCGGACGCCTCGCCGGTGGCTGGGTCCACCCCCGGCACCGAGCAGCGCGCACACGGCTTGACCACGCGCAATTGCATCTCTCGCACCTGCAGCCGCTTGATGTAGTCCTCGCCGTAGGCATCGAGCCCGCTCAGAACGACGTTCGGGCGGAAGCGATCCATGGTGACGGCCGCATGGCCGGCCTTGGACAGTCGCGTGACCAGGTCGGCCAGCGACTCGGTGCCCGCGATGAGCAGCGCAAAGGCATCGGCGAACTTGTAGGGCGCATCGAGCGCACCGGTGTAACGGTGGCTCGACAGGCGGGTGTGCTCCGGATCGAAGCGCATCAGACGCGCGGGCTTGCCGAGATAGCTGCTGAACCAGGCATCGGCGACTTCGCCCTGCGTCACCGCGGCAACGCTGTCGTCCCAGACGCGCACCTTGACCACATCACCCTCGGAGGCGAACGGCACCTCCAGGGTCAGCATGCCGGGCGCCTTGACGCGCAGCGACGACACCGTCATGCGCGTCTCGACCAGCGCCAGCTTCGGGTGCTCTCGCTGGCTCAGGAACTCCCCATCGCCGTCCACCACCACCCATTCGCGGTCGCCGATGCCTTCGACCTCCAGCCCCGTCGCGGCAAGCGTTGCTTCGCGCACGGGAAAGCCCCGGCAGCCCTTGATGGGGTACATCCACAGATCGCTGATCGTTGCCACGGGTGTGCTTTGCGGAAGATGGCGAGAGCGGCGAGTTTAGCGAGCGCGCGCGCCCTCCTGCGCAGGCGACGCAACGCCGTCTGCGCTAGAGTGTCCCGATCCGTCCAACACGATCCGTCCAACACGTAAAGCGAACGCCACCGCCATGACCGCTCACGACCCCGACGACCGCGCCACCCGCCAGCAAGCCTCCCGCCTGGACAGCTTTCTCGAGGAAAAGGCGTTCAAGTCGCGCTACATCGTCCTGACCGGCGAGATCAACGACCGCGTGGCCGCGTCCGTCGTCACGCGCCTGATCGCCCTGGCCTCGGACTCCGACAAGCCGATCAACTTCCTGATCAGCTCGCCGGGCGGCCACGTGGAGTCCGGCGATGCGATCCACGACACGATCAAGTTCGTGCGGGTGCCGGTGAACATGATCGGCACCGGCTGGGTCGGCAGCGCCGGCGTCCACATCTATCTCGCCGCGCAGAAGGCGCGCCGCTTCTGCACAGAGAACACGCGCTTTCTGATCCACCAGCCCAGCGGCGGCGGCATGGGCACCGCGGCCGACATTGCCATCGCGGCGCGCGAGATCGTGCGCGCCCGCGAGCGCCTGGCCCGCATCATCGCCCGCGAGACCGGCCAGCCGCTCGAGCGCGTGACCGAGGACATCGACCGCGACTACTGGATGAACGCGGCCGAGGCGATCGACTACGGGCTGGTGTCGAAGGTCATCGCCACGCAGGATCAAGTGCCCACCGAGTAGCCTCGTCCAGCGACCCAACCCATAGGTTTCGAAACAACAATGGCGGGATTCGCCATTGTCGCGCGTCACCATTCGGCAGGCCCGCGGCGATGCTTCGACACCTATGGGTCGGGACACTAGGGCGTTTGGCTTGGCGTCGCTGCCCTATTCGGCCCTGACCACCCGGTTCTTGCCAGCCCGCTTGGCCTGGTACATGGCCGCATCGGTCCGCTGCACCAGGGACTCGAGAGCCTCACCGGTGCGCCAGGCTGCCGTGCCAGCCGAGAATGTCAGCGCGTGCGTCTGTGCATCGTGCTCGAACGGCCGCTTGATCAGCTCCTGCTGTACGCGCTCGGTGGCGTGCACCGCGGCGTCCAGATCGGTGGCCGAGAACAGGATCGCGAACTCCTCACCACCGAGCCGGGCGATCACATCCGTGGGGCGCACGGCGGCCTGCATCACGGTGAGCAGGTGCACCAGCGCGCGGTCGCCCGCCAGGTGACCCGCGGTGTCGTTGATGCGCTTGAAGTCGTCGAGATCGATCAATGACAGCGCCAACGGGCTTTCATAGCGCGTCGCGCGCGCCGACTCGAGCCGGAACGCCTCTTCGAGCCCACGGCGGTTCAAGGCGTGCGTCAGCGGGTCCTTCTGCACCATGGTCGAGACCTGGCTCAGCTCCCTTTCGAGTTGACGCACGCGCTGCTCATAGGTCTCCACCTTGCGGCGCGCCCGCAGCAACTCGTCGCGCGACTGGGCAAGGTCGGTGCGCATGCTCTGCGTGTCGGCGAGCAGGTCCTTGACCACGCGCGCGATCGTCTGCAGGTCATTGGCCGACTCCAGTTCGTGCTGGTAGTTGCCGATCTGGTCGTAGAAGCGGCCCGTGGTCGAGCCCATGCTGCCGACGCGCTCGATCAGCGTGGCAAGCAACTCCTTGAGCGCGTACTTGGCCTCGTGCAGGCTCTTGCGGGCGCCCGACTGCTGCTGGATGACCAGCGCGAGGCGCGCCTCGGCATCGGCCAGCGCCTGCGCCTTGAGGGGCCCAAGCAGGAGGGAGCGGATCGGCTCCAGTTGCCCCGCGAGCCATGCTTCCTCGGGTGTGAGGCTCTTCATGTTGTCACACAGCAGGGCCAGCAGGCGCTGCAAGCCCGCCTTGATCTTGTGCTGCTCCTCGATCTGCCGGTCGATCTGCCCCACGACGTCGGTGAAACGCAGCGCCAATTTGTTGACATCATCTGGCGTCAGCGAACCGCTGTGCTGCTGCGCATACTCGGCGAGCTTCTGCGCACTCGCGCTGCCTTCGCCGCATGAGTGCTCAAGCACGCGCAGCGAGCGCAGCGCCACCTGCTTCCAGGCCGCCGCTTCGGCCTGCGCCTGCTGCAGACCGGCCTGCAGATCGGCGGCGCAAGTCTGGCGCTGCGCCGACGTCAGACCGGTCTCGGGCGCCGCGCCGACCGGCGGCGCGGCGGCGGCGCTCGGCTCCTCGCTGCGCGGAAGCGCGGCCAGGGCCGGGCCCCAGGACTCCACCAGACGTTGCAGGCGCTCAAACGCGGGGTCCGGCTCGGCGGCCGCCGCTTCCAGCACCCGGCCGACGGCATCGAGCTTACGGGCCCGAGTCCAATTGGCATGCAGCGCGTCGGTGCTCTTGAGCAGGGCCAACACCAACGCCGGCCAGTTACCCGCTGCCGCGCCAGCGCGACGCGGCAGCACCCTGTCGATCGCGTCGCGCACGGCCGGCCAGTCATGCTTGTTGACGCGCTCCTGGATCTGGGCTGCCTCTTGCGCGGAGAGACGGTTGTTGCGCACCAGATCGCGCAGCAGTTCCTTGAGCACCGCGCCGGAGGAGCCGGCACCCGGCCGGACGCCCGCGATCTCGTAGTAGACCTCGGCAAAGGTATCGGGCGTCGGGACAATGCGCCGCTCGGCAAGCAGCTTGAGCGCGCGGCGCGCGATCTCGCCGGGCGTCAGCTTGCCGGATTGCACGGGTGCATCGTTCATGTTCATCTGTTCTCCAGCGCTTTCGCTGCCGCTAGTCGCGCATGACAGAGCGGCGGACCCAGAGTGGGGCGGGCCTGCCATCCAGGTCGGCTGCCGCGCCGGTCGGGCGCGCGATGTCGCCCGGTCCTGGCAGCGCACCGGGGAGCGCGACCGTGGGCAATGCAGATCCGTCCATCGGCACCGACTGGCCCGTGCGCGCCACAGGCGTCGCGGCCGACAAGGGCCGCGCGCCGCAGGCCGCAAGCGGCGCGAGAGCGCCCAGGTGCGTGCCATTGGAACACGCCTGGACAACATGCGCCGACGGTGCCGTTGCGACCGCCGGCCCCTCTGGAGTCGCGCCGACCGCCACCTGCCAGTCGGTGCTGCGATCGGGCCGCGTCAACAGTTGCAGGAACTCGGGCGGCGGCAGCGCTGGCGCGAACAGGTAGCCTTGCATGACGCTGCAGCCCTGCTCGTACAGCCGGGTCAACTGTCCCCGCGTCTCCACTCCTTCGGCCACCACGGAAAGCTTCAGACTCTTGCTCATGGCGATGATGGCGCCGACGATGGCCGCGCTGTCGGTGCTGGACTCCAGGTCGCGCACGAATGACCGGTCGATCTTCAAGGTATCGATCGGCAGCCGCTTCAGATACGACAACGACGAGTAGCCGGTGCCAAAGTCATCGATCGAGATCCGTACGCCGAGTTGCTTCAGGTCGGCAAACAGAGCGGCGGCACCTTCGACGTTGTGCATCAGCGCCGATTCGGTCAGTTCGAGTTCGAGCAGCCTGGCATCGGCCCCGTTGGCCCGCAGCGCCGCCTCGATCGGCCGGATCAGGCTGGCGCGCTGCACGTGGCGCGACGAGACGTTGATCGACACGGGCAACCGGATGCCGGACCTGCTCCATGCGAGCAGTTGCCGGCAGACCTCGCCAATCAGCCACTCCGTGATCGGCACGATCAGTCCGGTCTCCTCCGCAGCGCTGATGAACTCGGCGGGCGGAATCAGCAGGACGTCGCGTTGCCAGCGCAGCAGGGCCTCGGCACCAACGATCTGGCCGCTCACGACGTCGACCTTGGGCTGGTAGTGCAGCACCAGCTCCTGGCGCTCCAGCGCCCGATGCAGGGCGTTTTCGACGCGCCAGCGCTGCGCGGTGACGGTGTTCATGGCATCGTCGAACAGGCACCAGCCGTTGCGGCCTGCCTCCTTGACGGCATACATCGCGATGTCGGCCTTGCGCAGCAGCGTGTCGGCGTCGGCGCCGTGGCGCGGAAACATGGACACGCCGATCGAGGACGTGACGAAGATCTCATTGCCGCCGCACACGATCGGGGCTCGTACCGCGTCGAGCAAGCGCAGCGCGGCGCGCTCCACGCCCCCCTCGTCGGCCACGTCGGTGAGCAGGATGACGAATTCATCGCCGCCCAGGCGCGCGACGCTGTTGACCGTGTAGGGCAGGCCCGATCCGTGGGCACCGGCCGCCAGCCCGCGCCGGGGTGAGGCGAGCACAGGGACCGCTCCCGGCCGCGTCGGGGGTCCGTCCGCATCGTCGGCGTCCTGCTCGGCAGCGCCGGCCTTGACCGCCTTGACCAGGCGCCGGGACACCTCGCGCAGCAACTGGTCGCCCAGCTGATGCCCCATCGTGTCGTTCACTTGCTTGAACCTGTCCACGTCGATGAACAGCACCGCGGCGCGCGTGCTGTTCATTGAGGCCGCTTGCAGCGCCGCGCGCACCTGGTCGCGCAAGTAGCGGCGGTTGGGTAGCCCCGTGAGGGGGTCGTAATTGGCCAGCCGCCGGATCTGGTCCTCGGCCTGCTTGCGTTCGGTGATGTCCTGCAGCACGCCATGCGCGCTGACGGCCGCCCCATGCTCGCCGCGGTCGATCTCCGCCTCGATGTGCACGGTTCGCACCTGACCGTGGGGACGCGCGATGCGGCACTCGAACGCGAACTGCCCGGTACCGTCGATCGCATCGCGCCAGGCGAGTTGGATACGCGCGCGGTCTTCCTCGAGCACGCGCATCCACAGCGACCAGTCCGCCAGGCCGTCGTCCTGCTCGGCCAGGTCCACGATCTGACAGCACTCGGGCGACAGCTTGACCCTGCGGCGCGCGATGTTCCATTCCCAGCTGCCCAGGCGCGCGATGCGCTGCGCGTTCTTCAGCTTGGCCTGGCTGGCCGCCAACTCCGCGCGCGTGCGCGCAGCGCGCAGCAGGTAGCGCAGCCGCTCGGACAGCAGCGTCCACTGGCTGCCCGTCTTGACGAAGAAGTCGGTGGCACCGGCCTCGTAGGCACGTGAGATCGAGTCTTCGTCGTCGAGTCCCGTGAGCATTAGCACTGGGACGTGCGCCCCGCCGTTCAGCTGGCGCAGTCGCACGCAGGTGGTAAAGCCGTCAAGCTCGGGCATCAGCGCATCGAGCACCACAACGTCGGGCTGATGCAACTCGAACAGCGCAAGGCCCGCGCCGCCGCCATCGGCCTCAATGACGCCCCAGCCCCGCTCGACCAGCGCTGCGGCCGTGATCAGGCGCGTCACCGGATCGTCGTCGACCAGGAGCACATGCTCGACCTGAATCTGCTCGCGGCCGCGATCCGGATCGTCGTGGGGCAAGGCCGAGGGCGTTTCGTCCATGATTTCAGCTCGTTGCAACGTCGGCCGGCGCGCGCGATGACAGCGTGGCGGCCCGGGCGAGCGCCTCGAGCGCCGGAACCACACGTTCGTATTCGATCCGCACCGCCGGCCATCGTTGGCACGCAGCCAGCACCCGCCCACTGCCCAGCATCTCCTCCAACTCGGCGCAGCCCTGCGCGAGCGCGCTGGCGCCCAGATTGGCGCTGGACGACTTCAGCGTGTGGACCGCGTGACGCATCTGCTGCGTGTCTTCGCGTAGGGCAGCGGCGTCGGCCTGTGCGATCAGGCGCGCTGCGGTCGTCATGTAGGTTGCGACGAGTCGCGCGAGCAGGCCCGACGCGCCGCGCCTCTCCATGTCCCGGAGACGGTCGATCACGGTGCAGTCGAGGCTCGCCGCCTCCGTGGCCGTCGCGTCGGCGCGCGTCGTACCGGCGTCCCGCGCCACCGCTGCCGGCGGACCGTTGTCCGAGTCGGCGTGCGCCCCGACGAGCTCTTGGCCAAGCCAACGGCCCAACAGTTGCGACAGCTGTTGCTGCTTGAATGGTTTGGCCAGATAGTCCGAGAACCCCGCCTCCAGGCAGCGCGCGGCATCGCCGGCCAGGGCATTGGCCGTCAGCGCCACCACCGGCACGTCGGCGCGCGTGGTCCAGCTGTACTCTGTCTGAGTCCGGTCGCGCAGGCGACGCACCGCCTCGAAGCCGTCCATTTCAGGCATCTGGCAGTCCATCAGGACAAGGTCGTAATGGGCCTGCGCCAGTTCCAGCAGCGCCTGCCGGCCGTTGGCCGCAAGGCCGACCGTGCAGCCAAGGTCCTGCAACATCACGCGCGCAACTTCCTGATTGACGGGGTTGTCCTCCACCAGCAGCACGCGCGTCCCGCCGTAGGCACCCGGGTCAGAGCCTGCGTCGTGCCGGGCAGGAGGCACGCGGCGCGCGAGCAATGAGTACAGCGCTTGCACCAGTTCGCGTCCACGCACCGGCTTGGCGAGACAGGCATCGACACCACTGTCATGCGCCTGCCGCATCTCCACACCGCCGGTGAGCGAGGTCAGCAGCAGCAGGCCGGTGCCGGACAGCAGTGGATCGCGCCGCAGCCGCGTGGCCAACGTGAGTCCGTCCATCACGGGCATCTTCATGTCAATGATCGCGGCGTCGAAGGGCGCGCCAGCGCGGGCCGCCGCGCGCATCATCTCGATCGCCTGCAAGCCCTGCTCCGCGGTGGCGACCTCGACGCCAAGACGCCGCAACTGCTCTTCCAGGATGCTGCGATTGGTCGGGTTGTCCTCGACCACGATCACCCGGCGTCCGATCAAGAGTTGCGGCGCGGCCGGCACGTCGCTGGCGGCGGCGCCGACCGGCAGCGGCACCTCGAAGCGGAACACCGAGCCCTCGCCGTAGCGACTGCTGGCACCGATCTGGCCGCCCATCAGTTCGACCAGCTGGCGGCTGATCGCCAGGCCCAGGCCGGTACCGCCATAACGGCGCGACATCGACTGATCGGCTTGCATGAAGGAGGAAAACAATCGTTCCAGCGCCTCGGGCTTGACACCAATGCCGGTGTCGCGCACCTCGAACAGCACGCGAGGCACCCAGGCGCCGAGGTCCAACTCGCTTTGCGGCGCGGTGCCGGCGCCAGCCGCGCGCAGCGCCGTCGGTGACGGCGCGGCCAGACGCACCTCCACCACGACCTCGCCGCGCTCGGTGAACTTGATGGCGTTGCCGACCAGGTTGGTGAGCACCTGGCGCAGCCGCGTCGGATCGCCCCGCACCACACGCGGCACGTCGTGCGCGACGTGATGCGCGAGCTCCAGCCGTTTGTCGTGCGCGCGCGGCGCCAGCAACTCAAACACGTCTTCGACCAGCGTGGGCAGATCGAAGTCGACCGACTCGAGCTCGAGCTTGCCCGCCTCGATCTTTGAAAAGTCGAGGATGTCGTTGATGATGCCAAGCAGGTTCTCGCCCGACCGGTACACCGCTTCCGCGAAGCGGCGCTGCTTGTCCGACAGCGGCGTTCCCAGCAGCAGCTCGGTCATGCCGAGCACGCCGTTCATCGGCGTGCGGATCTCGTGGCTCATGTTGGCCAAGAACTGGCTCTTGGCGCGGCTGGCGCTCTCGGCCACGTCCTTGGCCTCGCGCAGCATGCGCTCGTTGGTGCGGATGTCGGTGATGTTCTCGACCACTCCGAGCAGCAGGGGCTCGCCCGACTGGCCAGTGATGTGCGCGACGTGGATGCGCACGTGCACCAGCTTGCCGTCGCGGCTGATCAGGCGCCGCTCGACCTCGTCCGACGCGTTGGCCTGCAGCGTCTGGGCGCGCGACTGCCGTTGCGCCGGCACGTCGTCCGGATGCGTGAACGTGGTCGGGTCCTGGCCCTCGACCTCGGCCGGCGTGCAGCCCAGCATCTGTGCGTAGGCACGGTTGACGCGCAGCAAGCGGAACGAGCGGTCCTGGATCGACACCGGCACCGGCGAGTTCTCGAACAGCGCGCGAAAGAAGATCTCGTTGGCGTGCAGCGCGGTCTGCGTGCGCTTGAGCGACGTGATGTCGGTCGCCAGCAAGGCGTATTGCACATAGGCGCCGTGCTCATCGAGCAGCGGCCTGCCCTCGACCTCGTGCTCGCCGCGCTCGCCATCGCGGTTGTAGGCCACCACCTCGAACTTGACGGCCTCGCCGGAAACCACCGCCTTGCCGACCAGGCTGACGATCGCTCGATCGGTTTCCGGGCCGCCGATCAGGTTGTGGACGAGACGCCCACGCGCCTCCTCCGGGCTGTGGCCGGTCCAACGGGTGAAGGCTTCGTTGACCCATTGCACGCGCCCGAGCGTGTCCAGCAGCAACACCACTTTTTCTGTGTTGGACGCCACCAGCGCCAGCCGCCGCGCCTCGGCCTCGCGCCGACGCAGGTCCAGCTCGACCCGATGGCGCTCGGCCAGCCGCGACAGCTCGGCGGTAATGGCCTCGACCAGGTCCATCATCTCCGCACTGGCCTCGATGCGACGGTCGGCGTAGAACTCGAGAAAGGCCATCACATGGCCATGCGCCACCACCGGGATCGCCAGGCCGCTGTGCAGGCCGGCCTCGGCGGCGACCTCGCGCCGGTTCCAGCCGATCAACTGGCGCAGGTCGGTCACCCATTGCGCCATGCCGCTGATGTACGCGCGGCCGAGCAAGCCCTCGCTCGAGCGGGCGATGGTCAGACCATTGCTGACCTCGATGAAGCGCGCATAACGCGCCTCGTCGCGCACGAACCAGTCGGAGCGCGGCGCGTCGGTCTCGAAGCTGCCCTCGTCCGGCAGCAACGCAAAGCGTCCCAGCGGCCAGTCGAGGTAGGCGCCGATCTCGTGCAACGCCCCGCGCAGCGCCTCGTGCACGCTGCCGGCCTCGTTGGCAATGGTGGCCAGTCCGCGCAAGAGCCGCATCAACGCGTACTGGCGTTGCAGCTCGAGGCTGTTCTGCAGCTCGGTCAGATGGGCCTGCTTGAGCCGGTCGGAGTGGCCCAGCAGCGCCTCGGTCATGGCGTCGAAGCTCGCCACCAGCGTGTCGAACTCGTTACCGTGTAGTTGCACTGACCGGCCTGCGTATCGCATGGCCAGTTCCCCGGCGCGTTCGGTCAGCCGGCGGATCGGCTGGACGAGGTAGCGCGTCAGGACCACGCCAACGAGCAGCGCGGCCAGCATCGTCAGCAGCGCCACCAAGGCGAGATGTTCTCTCCCCTGCACGATCGCCGGCTGCTGCGCCGACTTGGCGACGAGCACCGTGAGCATCAACGGCTGATCGAGCACCTCGAGCGGCTGCATCAGCACGTCATAGGGACCGTCCATTCGGATGAATTGCGGCGAACTTGAACGCAACACCCGCTGCCGCTCGTCGGCGCTGCCGTGCGGCAGCACCACAGAGCCGCTGCTAGCCAGCAGGCGCTGCGCATCCCCCAGGCCAAGTTCGACGCCAGCCGCCTGCGCGATGCCGCGCAAGTAACCGGCGTGGATCACGCGCTTCAGAGCGATCGAGCCGACCTGGCTGCCCGCCAGCAGCACGGGCCCACGCACCGTCAATGTGAGCAGATCCTGCTCCGGCACGAACGCGATGTGCACGGGACCGCGTGCCGCCGTCGCGAGCCGCTCCGCATCCGCCGCAAGGCTGGGTCGGGACACCAATGGGCTGCCGCTGTGCAGCAGCAAATGACCATTGCGGTCGTACACGGTGACGGCATCGACGCTGGTCAGATCGCGCACGCGCTGTGCGATGAACTGCAGCGCCCGCAGATCGGGTTGCGCGGCGGCCAGCGCGGCGGCCATGGCGGAGTCGACATGCAGCGACTGCACCACCGACTCCAGATTCGCGATGTCGAGTCGCAGCGCGTCCTGCACGGCGCGGGCCGCGCGGTCTGCGCGATCGCGGCCCTCGCTCTCGAGCAGGCGTGTCAGGCCGGCATGATTGAAGTAGAAGCTGACCGCGATGGCCCAGCCGGTGAGCAGCACCAGCACGGTGGCGAGCAGCATGGCCACCGAGAACGATCGCACGCCGGCCTCGGCTGGCACCGCACCGCTGGTCGATCCCGCGGGCCAAGCGACCGCGGCGGGCGTCGGACCGTCGGCGCGCGGGAAGTCGAGCACATTTGCCGGGCGTGCGAACGGCGACGACGAAGCATGGCTAGTGTTCGGTTCGGTCATTGGGCTGGCCGCGTTGTGCCGACGAGCGTGGGCGAGGGCCCGGATGCGGAGCGCGCCGACGGCCGCAAACAGCACAGTGCCGCAGCGCGCGCCAGCCTTTGCGGCGAAAAGTCCCGGGGGCGGCCGGCTTTTCGACCGACCCAGTGCGTCACATGCGGCGCGGAAACCGCGCACTGGCACAATCGGACGGTGTGCTCTCGCCGCTGCACCCTGCCCTTTGCTGACTCGGCCGACCGCGCCGTGCTGCGCATTGGTTTTGCGCTTGTTGCCGGTGCATCGGCGCCGACCGTGCAGGCAGCTACCAGCGGCTGGGCAACGACCAGCGTGAGCGCGACCGGTCCAATGGGGCCGGCTGCGTTGGCTGCGCTGCTGGGTGCAGCAGCCGCGCTTGCGGGCGTCGGCCTGGCACATCGGCTCCGACAGAATCGCGAACTCAAGCAATTGCGATCGCACCTTGCAGCCGCTGCCGACTGGGTCTGGCGCTGCGATGCCGATGGCCGGATCACGGATCTTGCCCCGCTGCGCACCACGGCTCAAGGGCTCGACCCCGCGCGTGTCCTTGGCTCGGCTGTGTGGCAGTTGCTCGATCCAAACGCCGTCTGCCCGACCGCATTGCGTCAGGCGTTCGACGCACGACAGCCGGCTGGGCCGATCCTGATCGAGCACGCGGGCCGCGTGCTCGGCCTGGCAGTCGTGCCCGTGCACGGCAGCGGCGGCTTCGCGGGGACCGCGGTCGAGCTGACCCACGCTGCGGCCGGGCTGCGTGAAGCGACCGGTCATGCGCAGTTGCTCGAGCGCAACCGGCAGCTTGAGCTCACCGCGCGCGAGCTCGACAGCTTTGCTCACTCCGTGTCGCACGATCTACGCGCACCGCTGCGGGTGGTCGATGGCTTTGCCAGCATCCTGCTGGAGGACTACGCCGAGAGCCGCAAACCGCTCGACGATCAAGGCCGCGCGCATGTCCGGCGCATCATCGCGGCCGGCAGCCGCATGAACGCGATGATCGACACGCTGTTGTCGATGTCGCGCATGACCGCCGTGGAGCTGGCGCGCGAGCGCGTCGATCTGACCGATCTCGCCAACGAGCTTGCCGATGATCTGACAGCCACGGACCGCAGTCGTCGCGTGCGCTTTGTCATCGCGGAGCAGCTGGTGGTCGACGGTGACCGGACCCTGCTGCGGCTGGTCCTGCAAAATCTCATGGGCAACGCATTCAAGTTCACGGGCAAGACGGACCCGGCATGCATCGAGGTCGGGATCGACAGCAGCCGCAGCCCGCCGGTTTACTTCGTGCGCGACAACGGGGTCGGTTTTGACATGCGCTTTGCCGACAAGCTCTTTGGAGTGTTCCAGCGCTTTCACTCCGCCAACGAGTTTCCGGGTACCGGCGTGGGCTTGGCTACCGTGCAGCAGATCGTGCGCAAGCACGGCGGTCGAATCTGGGCGGAGAGCAGCCCGGGCGCGGGCGCGACGCTTTACTTCACGCTGTGGGACAAGGGCAGCGGGTCGGCGCCCGCGCCGCAGCAATCAGCCGCATCAAGCTGATCAGAAGTCCACAGAAGTCGACCCGCGTCTCCTGCTGCACGGGCAGGAGACGCGGGTCGATGGGGATCGCGGCTATCAGGGCCGCACCGATCTGATCAAGCAGGCCTCCCCCAAGGCCAAGGACTTCACCAATCGCCGGGTGCGTCAGCCCTGGGGGGAAAACGAGGTGGCGCGGGCGAAGAACCGGACCAAGAACCGCACCCGGGCGCGGATGGAGCACGTGTTCCATGTGCTCAAGCGGCTGTTCGGCTTTGCCAAAGCGCACTACCGCGGGCTGGAGAAGAACGCCAACCGGGTGTTCACGGCGCTGGCGCTGGTGAATCTGGTGATGGCAAAGCGACGCATGCCAGGATTGGTGCGGCCGTAGCGGTCGAAATGACCGCTACGGACCAGCGCAGCGGCGGCCTCGCCCCACAATCGACCCGATCACAACCCCTTCTCCCGTGACGACAGCCGCGGACTCGACCATGGGCTTCACGCGCGGCGCTTTTTCAGCGTTTTCCTTCGCTAACCTTGCGCGCGGATGACACAGCTCCTCGTCTGATCAAGCGCGTCCGCAATTGTGGCCAGAGCGCCAACTTGCGAGGTCTTCAAGATCAGTGCCACCCGCTCGCATGCAACATGAGGCGGCGCGGCGATCGGCTGGCCGCCGACCGTGTCGACGGTCGACACGGAACCGACCTCACCCAAGACGCCAGGCTTGCTGACACTTGCGGCAACGCACCCGCAGCCAATGCGGCCGGCCGGTTTCAACGGGCTCGTCTTCGCCGACAGCTTCCGTCGACAAGATCTCGAAGCGGCCCCAGGTCTTGCACTGTGGACATTCCGCGTCGTTGGCGAACTGCTCGGCGCGACTCAGCAGGACGGTAAAGCGGCGAAACGCCACCAGGGTCAGCACGCCGGCGGCCGCCGCTGCCACGAAGATCGCCAGGTAGAAAAACGGCGAGCCGCGCAGCTGGGCCAGGCTTTCGTAGCCGGCCAGCAGCACGATCAGCGCGAGAAACGCCGTCACCATGTAGGCAAAGCCTTCGACGAGCTGGCGCTCGTACCAACGTCGAAAGCCAAGGCGGCGGATATCTTCGACGACGTTCATGGTGGGTGAGTTCGAGTGGCGCTCGATGACCGTGAAGCCGATGATCACCGATCGCCGATCACCGATCCCTGCTCCCCCTCACCGCGTGACCGAGTTGAGCCGATTGGACGCTTCAACCATGCTGCTGGCGATCTCTGCGACGCTGCACGATTCGCTCCTGGCCTGTGCGCGCAGCGCTTCCAGCGCGCGGTCGTAATCCAGCCGCAGGCGCTCCATGAGGATTCCGATGGCAACCTGCTGGTCGCGCAGCCCGCTGGCGCTTGGCTCGGCCGGCGCGCGCGCGGCCGTGCGTTGCGCGACCGCTTCGCGCCGGTGCTCCTGCACACGCGCCAACGCGGCGCGTACGGCAGGCACGATCTGCTTCACATCAAGCGGCTTCACCAAGTAGCCAAGCGCGCCGAGGCGGGTGGCTTCATCGATGATGTCGCTGTCGCCAAAGGCCGAAAGGAACATGAAGCCGGTGCTCGTATCGGCCGCCAGATAGCGAGCGACGTCCATGCCGCTCTTGCCGTTCATGCGCATGTCCAAAATGGCGAGCAGCGGCTTGTGCTTGCGCGCGAGCAAGATGGCGTCGTCGCCGTTGTCGGCCTCGAGCACCTCGAACTCGGCCTGCTTCAGGCCCGCCACGACGGTGGCCAGCACCAGGCGGTCATCGTCGACGACGAGGATCAGCGGCTTGTCCATACAGGGCGGTGCGCGAGGTTCAGTGATCCGTGCGCGAGCGAGCAGGCGGCGCACTCACGTCGTCGAAGCTTACCCGCTCTGCGACAACCCCGATCATATTCGCCACTTAGACGTCTTCCCGGATCGCTGGTGGCGATAGTTCCACCCGGGTGACGACCACGCCACTGGCTTGCTCGACCGACAGGCGCGCACCGCGACGGGGCAGCAGGGCCTTGACCAGGCCAAGGCCCGAAACACTCGAGGCGATCTGCGACAAATCGAAGCCTGTCTTCAACTGGCCCGCGTTCTCCAGGCGCAGTTCGATCCCGTCAGCGCGCGGCAGCAGCCGCACCAGGACCGGCGTCTCGCGGCTGGAGCGGTACTTGATGGCATTGGTTCCCAGCTCGTTGACGACGAGCGCCAGCGGCACCGCCTCGCCCTCGGGCAGGCCCCAGCGCCACAGTGCGGACGCCGGCGGCTCGAAGGTGACGGCAACGCCGAACATGCTCGAAAGATTCTGAAAGATGCCTTGCACCACGCCCAGCACCGGCAGCGTGCCGGTGGCCCGGATCTGCAAGCCGTGCACCTGGGCAATGGCCTGGATCTGGCCAGCGATCTCGCCCAACTGGTCGGCAACCTCGGGCTTGGCGGTGGCCATGTGCTGCAGCAGACCCGCCACACCCTGCAGATTGTTCTTGATGCGGTGGTGCACCTCGCGCACCAGGATGTCGCGCTGCTTGACGGCCTCTTCGATGCGCTGCTGCTCGGCCGCCACGCGGTCGGTCACGTCTTCAGCCACGCCAAACACCCGGATCGAACCGTCGAACATCCGGACCGGATTGAGACGCACGTTGACGACTCGCAGGCCGCGCGCCGGATGATTGGTGCGCACGGTGAGCTCCGCCTTCCTCAGGCGCCGCATGCTGGCCACCAGGCGCGGCAGGCGGCGCGCGACCAGCGGCGCGTCGTCGGAGTACACGTGCGAAAGCGCTTGGCGAGCGTCGCGCAAAATCTCGTCGGGCGGGCCACCCACCACGACCTCGTAGCGCGGATTCACGTAGAGCACGGCATCGAGATCGGCGGTGGCGATGAACACGAGTTGATCGATGTTCTCGGCAAACTGTCGAAAGCGGGTCTCTGTCTCGCGCAGAGCCGCCTCGGCACGCACTTCCTCGGTGAGGTCGTCGACGATCGACATCAAGTAGCGCGCGCCGGTCGTACCGGTCGCATCGGGTTCATACAGCGGCAGAACGCGCTGTGTGACCGTGAGCGTGCGCCCATCGGCGCGCAACATTACGTCGCGCGGGCGGTCGATCTGCTGGCCTAGCATGAGCGCCTTGCGGTCGAGCTCGGCGTACAGATCGGCAAACTGACGGCCGTAGATCTCGTGCCAGGTGCGACCCACCACCTGAGTCCGCGACAGCCCGGTGATCTGCTCGCCGGCGCGATTGAGCGACACGAAGCGGCCGCTGTTCGCATCGCGCACAGAAACGAGCACCGGCAGGCTTTCGACCACCAGGTCAAGGTAGTTGCGCACGCGCTTGAGCTCATCCTCGGAGCGACGCCGCACGTCGACATCCATGATCGCCAACACGAAGCCGCTGTGCGGATTGCTGGCGTCGAGCGGTCGCACGTTGACCGCGCACCATAGTGTCGACCCATCGGCGCGTCGCATCAGCCGTTCGAATCCCGCCTCGCCGCTGGCGGCTTGCGCACGGATCATCTGCCAGTCCGCCGGATCGGAAAACAGCGTGTCGATCTCGAGCTGCCGCAGATCCTGCGTGGCATAGCCAAAAATGCGCTCGGTTGCGGCATTGGCCTTGACGACCTGCTGGTCGACTACATAGGCCATGCCCACCAGCGCGTTGTCGAACATCAGTTGCAGCTCGCCCAGGGCGCCGCGCAGCTCGCGCTCCGAGCGCTTGCGCTCGTCGATGTTGATGAACGCGAAGATGTAGCCGAGCCCCGGGTGGTCCGGGTTCACCGCGCGGCCCTGCACGGCCACCCAGATCGGCTCCCCCTTGCGGCGGAACATATGCAGCTCGAACTCGCAGGCACCGTCGGTGGCAATCTCGTCGTAGTGCTCGGCCAGGCTCGCCAACAGCAGCTGGTCGGTCGGATGCGCGAACAACTGGCCCTGATCGGTCAGCGCGCCGGGCTCGCAGGCGAGCAGCTCCTCCATCGCCGCATTGGCGCGCAGGGGCCGGCCATCGCGCAGAAACAGCAAGCCCACCAGCGCGGTGTCGAACATCAGCCGGCTTTCGGCCAGCAGCGTCTGTAGCTGGGCTTCCTGCCGTTTGCGACCCGAGATGTCGAGAATCGAGACGATCTGCACGCGCTCGGGCAGCAGCCTGTCGACCGCGCGCACCGACAGCAGTGCCCAGAACCGCAGCTTGCTCGAACCGTCGACCAGCTGCGTCTCGAACGAGTAGACCTCGCCGGCCGCCAGGGTCGAGCGCATCACGGTGGCGTGGATGCGCCAGTCGTTTTCATCGGCAAACAGGTCGGAAAACCGCCTGCCGATCGGCTCCCGCGGGTCGCGTCCGGCGCCGCCGAACAGGACCGAGGCCTGCGCGTTGGTGCGCGCCACCCAACCATTGTCCAGGTGCAACACGGCAACCGCGCTCGTGTCGAGCACGATGTTCAACTCCAGCAGCGAGCGGCTAAGCGCCTCGCGCTGGCGCTTCATTTCCGAGACGTCCTGGAAGGTGTAGATCGCCTCGCCGGCGGCCGGGTCGGCGACATCCAGATCGAGCACGATATCGTCGTCGAGCGCGGCCCGCTGCTCGGCGTTATGGACCGGCCGCGCCTGCACCAGGCACCAGACCGGCTGGCCGTCCTTGCGGAACAGCACAACTTCGGCGCTGGTTGTCTGGTGCGCCCGCACCACCGGCAGGCCCGACACCTCGTGCGGCATGAGGTCGTTGCGATCGCGCGCCAGCTCCCACAACGACATGCCGATCACCTCATCATCGGCATAGCCGAACATCTGCGCGAACTCCCGGTTCGCCAGCAGGATGCGGCCATGGTGCGCCTGCGCCACGCCCACCGACATCGTCTCCAGCAGGGTCTGCAAATCGGACAGCAGCACCTGCAACTGCTCCTCGGAGGTCTTGCGCTCGGTGGTGTCCTCGAGCACCAGGAGGTAATTGCGGCTGCGCTCGCCGCCCTCGCCAACGTACCAGGCTCGCAGCGTCACGCGGGCCCACAACAGCCGCCCATCCTTATGGCGCAGCCGGGCGTCGCTCTCTGCCGCCGACAGCTCGCCCGCTTGCAGCTGCTGGCGCAGCCGATCGAACACTTCGGGTTGCGGCATGAAGGCCGCCGGTTGCGTACCGAGCAGCTGCTCGCCGGGAACTCCCAGCAGACCGCATGCCGACGCGTTGGCCTGCACGATGCCGAAGTCCGGCCCAAGCAGCAGATGGGCGACCGGGCTTTCGTCAAAGATTGTCCTGAAGCGCAGGGCCGCGTCGGCCAGGCGTCCCTCGATGCGCTTGCGCTGCGTGATGTCGCGCACCAGCAGGAAGATGAACTCGCGCCCGCCCTGCTCGACCCGCCGCAGCACAAGATCGACCGGGAACTCGGAGCCCAGCCGCGTGCGGTAGCGGGACTCGCCGTGGTGAGCGCCGCCGCCGAGCAAGTCGTCCAGGACGGCCGCGTAGCGCTCGGGGGTGAGCTGCACATCGATCCGCGCGAGCGCGAGTCCCTTGATCCCCTCACGCTCGTAACCCAGCCAGGCGCGCGCCGTCTCGTTGGCATCGACGACCGTGCCATCGCGGCTGATCTCCAGCACCATTTCGCCGGCCGAATCGAGCGCCTGCCGCAGGGCGGCCAGCGAGCTCTCGGCGAAGCGCTCGCGGTCGATCCGCTCGATCGTCGCGAACACACCCTTGAAGACGCTGTCCCCGCCATACACGGCGGCATGCTGCACGCGCAGCCACGGTCCGCCGCTGCGGGGCGCGAACTGCAACTCGACGACCTGCTGTGACGCGACGCCGCGTGCGTCGCGCAGCCGCGCCAGAGCGCCCATCAGCTCAGGCGTGTCGGCGAACGCGGCAATCTCGTCAGGCCGGCGGCCAAGCACCGCCTCGGCCGGAACCCCGAGCAGGTTTTCGAGATACTCGTTCCAGGCTTGGTATCGCAGGTCGCGATCGAGAATCGCGATGCCACTGGGCACCGAGGCCAGCACGGTCTGCACGAAGTCGTCGGCCGCGCGCGAACTGCGAATCGCGGCACGCGGCACCGTGACATCGCGCAGCACGGCAGTCGCGTGGGTGGCGTGCTCCGCCATGATCTCCACGGTGAGACGCACATCGAACTGCTTGCGACCCGTCGGGTGGCGGTAGCTGAACTTGAACCAGCGAAACTCGAGGGTCTCGAGCGCGTCCGACAGTTGCGCCGTCCACAGCGGCGCGTAGTCGGCGAACTCGGGGACCTCGGCAAGCGTGCGGCCGAGAAAGGCCGCGCGCGGCAGCGCGGTCGCGTTTTCGAGCGCGGGGTTGGCATAGACGACGCGGCCTTCGCGATCGAAGCGCAGGATCGCGTCGCCGCATGTCTCGAAGAAGCTGGCATTGGGCGGCTGCCAGACCGGCGCCAAGACGTGTGGAGCGCGCATGCCGGCTGCCTCAGCGCTCGCGCTGCCGCGTGGCCGCGCCTGCGCCACCGCCAGGAGCCGCTCGCCTGATGCGATCTGCGGCAACGTGGCCGCGGCGGTCCGTCTCGGACGGCCGCGGGCGGAGTCGGAATCAGCCACGGTTCAGTGGTGTCGGGTGCGCGCGTGCATGACGAATGCTAGCGAATCGAGCTGAATGGCGGGCCACGGCCCGCCGCGCCCGCTGTGCCCGGCCGACGCCGCTGGCAGACCGCACTACAGGTAGTCGAACAGCGTCAGCTTCGACACCTTGGAGTAGCTCGCCAGTGCCGCTTCGAAGGTCTGCTGCCGGCGCGCCAGTTCGGACACGCCCTTGGCGTAGTCGAGATCTTCGACCACCGACAGTCGCTCTTCGTACTCGAGCTGACGGTTGTCGTTGAGCGAGCCGTAAGCGTCCAGCTCCGACAGGGCGGTGCCGATTTCCGAGCGGCGCATCAGCAGATGATCGAGTGCCTGCTGCATCGAGGCCTGCGCCTGGCCCAGGTCGGTGTTGAACTGCGCCGCGGCTGGCGCATTGCCCTGCACCGGCGCTCGCAGTGTGCTGATCGCCCGTGCCATGGTGTCGAACAGCGACCGATACGGACTGGCGGCGACGTCGAACCGATCGAGGTTTGCCGGTGTGCCGTTGATCGTGACCCGCATGCCATCGAACTCGATGTTCTGCGGCGCGGTGTACGTGCCATTGGCGACGGTGCTCGTGGTGCCGTCGCCATTGCTGCGCGTCACGGTATACGTGGTCGCGCCGGCGGCCACGGCGAAGTCGATCGAATACGGCCGGCCGGTCAGCGCCGTCGGGTTGCTCACCGTTCCGACACTGATCCAGCCTGTCCCGGTGTTGGTATTGGCCGCGTCGGTGGTAAAGCTGCCATTGCCGGCGCGGATCTTGAGAAACACCGCGTCGCCGGAAAATTTGGTCTGCTGAAACCGGTCGCTGGCGACCTCCAGCCTTTGCAGGATCTGGTCGCCGGAAAAGCTCACCGCGTTGGCGCTTTGCGCAAATGGCGCCGTGTTTTCGCGCGAACCCGCAAAGAGATAGCCTCCGGCGCCGTCGCTGCTGTTGGCCAGGCCCACCATCCGCGCCAGCGTGCCTTCGAGATCCACCGCCAGCGAGGCGCGCTCGTTGTCGCTCAGACTGCCGTTGCCGGCCTGGACCAGACGCTCCATGACGTCCTGCACCGAGCCAATCACGCCCGCCAGGGCGGATTCGCCCAGATTGAGCAGGTAGCGCGCGTAGTCCTGATTGGTCTTGAACTGCTGAAACTGCGAGATGCCGGCGCGAATCGAGGTCGCGTCGGCGGCTCCGAGCGGATCGTCGGACGGCGAGTTGATTCGCTTGCCCGAGGACAGCTGCGTTTGCGCAGCAAGAAGCTCGCTCTGACGGTCGATGATGCTCTGCTCGCCGGTGCGATACAGGGTATTGGTCGAGACACGCAGCATGCCGGGTCCTTCTCCTTAGCGGCCGATCGACAAGATCTCTTCGAAAATGCGTCCCGCGGTGGCGATCACCTTGGCCGCGGCCTGATATTGCTGCTGGTACATCATCAGTCGCGATGCCTCCTCATCCAGGTTCACGCCGGCCACCGCGCTCTCTGCGTCCAGGGCATCGGTGAGCAGAGTCTCTTGCGCTTCGTTGAACACCTGCGCGCTCTGGGCATCGGCGCCCACGCGCGCCACCACGCCAGCAAAGGCCCCGGCAAGGCGACCGCCGTCGACCAGGGGCGTGTTGACGAGTTGCGCGAGCTTCAGCGCATTGCGGTTGTCGCCGACACCGCCGACATTGGCGCCGAGCGAGAGCCGGTCACCGACGGCGGGCGTGCCGCGCACAGTGAGACGCCAGCCGTTGAAGTCGATAGGCGTGCCCGAGCTGTAGGTCTGCCCCGGACCGGTCACGCCGCCGGCGGTGATCGTGTACTGGGTCGCGCTCAGGAAATCGATCGTGACCGACTGTGTGAGGTTCGGATTGCGCGCAGGCCCCACGACCGACAGGTCGTCCACGACCAGTGAGCCAAGGTTGGTCGTCGGGACCGTGAACTGCACGGGGTTGGCGGCGGCCACTTCGCTGACCTGCGCCAACGCCATGCCAAAGGTGAGACTGCCGTTGCGCACCGCTTGCAACGTGAAGATGTCGCCACTCGCAGGCGTGCCGGCGAGCGTGATGTTCAAGCCGTCTTGGTTGAACGTCGGCGTGGCGCTGGTCCAGCGCTGACCATCGGATACCCGCGTCAAGTTGTAGTTGCCAGCGCCAAAGTCGACGCGATAGTCGCTCGCCTGAAGCTGGGTGGCATCCGCGACCGTGACCGCGACGGTGCCGGTGCCCGTGTTGGTCTGCGCGCCGAACGCCTGCGGCTTCAGGGGCCGGAAAAAGTCGCCGCCAGGATTGCCATTGCGATCGTTGCCCAGCCGGTGCTGCTCGTTGAACTTGGACGTGATCACGTTGGCCAGCCGCCCAAGCTCGTTTTCCACCTGCGGCAGATCGTCTGTGGCGAACTGCAGCAAGCCGGCGATGCGACCGCCGCCGACACGCTCGGCGTCGAGCGGGATCACCGTGTTGCCATCACGCACGCCGATGCGCGTGTTCTGGGGGTCGATCGGATCGAAGGTCAAATCCATGACCGAGGCCCGCGCGCCGACGACGAGCGGCTGCCCGTTGCCCAGAAAGAGGTTGAGCGACCCGTCGTCCTGCGGCACGGCCGACACGCGCACCGACGCATTGAGCATGCGCGTGGCGTTGTCGCGTCGGTCCAGCAGATCATTGGGCTGGCGGCCGCTGCCGCGGGCCAGCGCGATCTTGTTGTTCAGATCAGCGACCTCCGATGCCAGCCGATTGACGCTGTCGGCCTCGAGACGCAATTGCCGCTCCGTGGTCTCGCGAAACTCCTGCAGCCGGCCGCCGACGTCATTGAATCGCTGCGCAAGCAGATTGCCCGCCGAGATCACGGCCTGGCGCACCGACACATCGCCCGGGCGCTGCGTCAGGTCCTGCACGGCGTTGAAAAACGCGTCGATGTTGGCGCCGATGCCCGTGGTTGGATCCGCGAACAGGTTGGCAACCTGGGTCAGCTGCAGGTAGCGCGTGTCGGCAGCGCTCGACACAGCCTGCGCCTGGTGCGCCTGCGAGGTCAGAAAGTCGTTGTAGACGCGGCGCACATCGGCCACCGCGACCCCCTGGCCAAGGTAGCTGCCGCCAAGAAATGCGCCGACCTGCGGCACCATGACCAAGGTCTGCCGCGTGTAGCCCGGCGTGTTGACGTTGGCAATGTTGTTGCCGGTCGTGCGCAGGCCCGTGTAGGCCGCGTTCAGCGCGGTGTTGCCAATGGAGAAGATGCCGGTCGACATGGGGGCAGAAAATGGGGGCTACCGTTGGATTACGGCACGGACCGCGGGGACTTGATGCTGCGATAAGCGGTCACGATGGCCGCCGCAGCGCTCCTTCGACACCGGCGATCACACTCGCCAGCTTCTCGCCATAGCGCGGGTCGGTCGCGTAGCCGGCCCGCTGCAGCCCATGGGCAAAGCCGAGGGCGTCGCGACCGCGCGCCAGCACCTCGCTGTAGCGCGGGTTGCCCGCCATCAGCTGGGCCCAGTCGCGAAACGCCTCGCTGTAGTTGTTGTAGGCGCGAAACTTCTCCACCACCTTCTTCGGCACGCCGTTCTCATACTCGGTCGTCACAACATCGACCGTGCGACCTTGCCAACCGCCCGTGGCCTTGATGCCGAACAGGTTGTGACTCGGCAGCCCGGAGCCATCGCGGATCTCGCCGCGGCCCCAGCCCGACTCGAGCGCCGCCTGGCCAAGGATGAACTGCGTGGGGATGCCCGTGATGCGGCTGGCTTGCTGCGCGGAGTCCCAGTGGCGCGTGACGAAATTGCGCTGCGTTGCGTCAGTCCTCGGGCGCCCAGCGTCGGATGCGGCGGCCGAGACATCGGGCATCGCGCGGCCAGCGTCATCCATCCACACCGCGCGACGCGGCAGATACGCGGCCCGCAACTGCTCGGTGCGATCGGCTGCCGCGGGGACCGCTGCTGGCGGCGCGGCGCCATCGCCCGACGCTTGGCGCCCGGCGCCCGCCGTCTGCATGTGTCGCGTGAGCTGGCGCGCGATGACCTCCGCCAAGCCGGTGCCGCTCTGCGCGACCTTGCTGGCCAGCTGTTGGTCGAGCATGCCGGTGTACATCTCCCGGCCGGGCGAGTCGAACAGCCCGCTCTTCGGGCTAGCGTCGCGCATGCTTTTGAGCACCATCTGCATGAACAGCGCCTCGAACTGCTGCGCCGCCTTCTTCACCGCTGCCTGCGGATTTCGCTGCGCGTCGCGCCGAAGCGCATCGAGCGAGCGATGGTCGGCGGCGAGATCGGCCGACTGCGACAGGATGCGGTTCGATAGCGGGGTCGTCATGTCACGCAAGTCCGGCGCAGCACACGGAGCACGCGGAGCCCACGGAGGGCACGGAGAAGCTGAAACTGCCTTCCGCGCGCTCCGTGGTTTCGGTGTGATTCATCGGATTTAGATCACTTCGAGCTCGGCGCGCAGCGCGCCCGAGGCCTTGAGCGCCTGCAGGATCGCCAGCAGGTCGGCAGGGTTGGCGCCCAGGGCGTTGAGCGCGCGCACGACATCGGCCAGATTCGCGCCGCCCGCCAGGCTCATCAGGGCGCCGCCGTCCTGCTTGATCTGAATGTCGGCGCGCTCGGTCACGACAGTCTGACCCTGTGAAAATGGCCCCGGCTGCGAGACGCTTGGCTGCGCGCTGATGGTCACCTGCAGATTGCCGTGTGCGACCGCGGCCGGCTCCAGCGTCACCGTGCGGTTCATCACGATCGAGCCGGTGCGCGCGTTGATGATCACGCGCGCCACCGGCGCCAGCATCGTCACGTCGATGTTCTCCAGCTCGGCCATGAAGCGCACGCGCTCGGCCGGTGTCGCCGGGGCCCGCACTTCGATCACGCGGCCATCGAGCGGCACCGAGGCATCGGCGCCGAAGCGGCGGTTGATGGCATCGGCCACCAGCGTGGAGGCGGAGAAATCCGTTGTCGTAAGCTCGAGCCGGATGCGGTCCGACAGCAGGAACGGGGTGGCCACGGCGCGTTCGACCGTTGCGCCCGACGGCACCCGACCGGCCGACAGGTGATTGATCTGCACGCGCGAGCCGGCGGCCGCGGCGCCCGCGCCGCCCACCAGTACGTTACCCTGGGCCACCGCATAGATCTGCCCGTCCGCCCCCTTCAGCGGGGTCATCAGCAGCGTGCCGCCGCGCAGGCTGCGCGCGTTGCCGAGCGACGAGACGGTGACATCGACCTGCTGGCCCGGCTGCGCGAACGGCGGCAACGTGGCGGTCACCATCACGGCGGCCACATTCTTCAACTGCAAGCTCGCGCCCTGCGGCAAGGTGATGCCCAGTTGCGACAGCAGCGTCTGCAGACTCTGCACCGTGAACGGCGTCTGCGTGGTCTGGTCGCCAGACCCGTCGAGGCCGACCACCAGGCCATAGCCGAGCAGCTGGTTGGGACGCACCCCCTGGATCGTCGCGAGGTCCTTGATGCGCTCGGCGTGAGCGGACGGGAGCGTGGTGAGGGCCGCAAATAGGGTGACAAACAGACGCAGCACGGTGCATTTCATGTTGCAGTTACCTCAAATAGATCGTCCGGCTTTGCCAGCGATCTTCTTCAAGCTCAACCGCGCAAAAGTAGGTTTGCACCATTGCGCGCAAGTTAGAACGGAAACCACGAATCGAAGAAGCGCGACAGCCAGCCCTTGATCTGCGCTTCCTCGACGTAGCCGCCGCCGCGGTAGTCCAGCCGAGCGTCGGCCACCTGCGTGGAGCTGATGACATTGCCGGGTTGGATCTGGGTCGGGTTGACCACGCCGGTGAACATCAGCACTTCGGAGTTCTGGCGGATGCCGATGCGCTTCTCGCCCGCGATCACCAGGTTGCCATTGGGCAGCACCTCGATGACCGTGGACGTGATGGTGCCGGTGAACTGGTTGCTCGACGTGGTCGCACCCTTGCCGTCGAAGCTGTTGTTGGTCGAAGCCCTGGCTTCGATCGGATTGATGTTGGTGCCGAGGATGCCCTTCACCCCAGGCGTGCTGATCGTCAGATCGCTCTTGCGCTCGGTGTTCGAGTTGGCGCTCTGGCTGGCGTTCAGGCGTTCGTTGATCTGCACCGTCAGGATGTCACCGACGTAGCGCGGCTTCTGGTCCTCGAACAGCGGTCGGTAGTTGGTCGCCTGGAAAATGCCTCCGCTGGGCGTGCCGCGCACATCCGCCGGCAGCGGCTTGGCGCTGGTCGGCGTGTTGACGACGATCGGCTGACGCGGCGCGGCGCAGGCGGCCAGTGACAGTGCGACAGCGGCGGCGATCACTGATCGGCGCTCTGCCACCGGTCGTCGCGGGGGGTTGTGCATCATGTTCACGGGGGACGTCGCGCTTCTCTGCGGCCAGCGATCAGATCTGCGTCAGACGCGACAGGATCTGGTCCGAAGTCTGGATGGCCTTGCTGTTGATCTCGTAGGCGCGCTGGGTCTGGATCATCGACACCAGCTCCTCCACCACGTTGACGTTGCTCGTCTCCAGATAGCCCTGCTGCAGCAGACCGAGGCCGTTGGTGCCAGCCGTGTTGGCGCTCGGCGTGCCCGAGGCCTGCGTTTCGACGAACAGGTTCTGCCCCTTGGATTCGAGGCCACCGGGATTGACGAAGCTCGCGAGCTGCAACGTCCCGATGTTCTGCGGCTGCACCTGGCCCGGCACCGTGGCCGTCACCGTGCCGTCGCGGCCAATGGTCACGGCCAGTGCATTGGGCGGCACCGTGATGGCCGGCTGCACCGCGAAGCCGTTGGTCGTCACCAACTGGCCGTTGGCGTCCACGTGAAACGAGCCGTCACGTGTGTAGGCCGTGGTGCCGTCGGGCAACTGCACTTGAAAGAAGCCGTTGCCGTTGATGGCGACATCGAACTGGTTGCCGGTGTTCTGCAGGTTGCCCTGCGTGAACATGCGCGGCGTGGCCGTGGGCCGCACGCCGGTGCCAGTCTGCAATCCCGTCGGTAGCTGCGTCTGCTCGGACGAATTGGCGCCCGCCTGCCGCATGTTCTGGTACAGCAGCTCTTCGAAGGCCACCCGCGCGCGCTTGAAGCCGGTGGTGCCGACGTTGGCGAGGTTGTTGGCAACGACATCGAGCTGCGTCTGCTGCGCGTCGAGTCCGGTCTTGCTGATCCACAGGCTCTTGATCATTTGGCGATCCGTCATCGGTGACCCGTCGTCAGTGATCGGCACGACCGGCGGCTGCTCCGGTCACGGGTCACTGAGCACCGGTCACATGTTTGAAATCAGGGTTCCTGCCTTTTGCTCGTTCTGTTCCGCGGTCTGCATCAGCTTCAACTGCATCTCGAACTGACGCGCGGCGGCGATCATTCCGATCATTGCTTCGACCACGTTGACGTTGCTGCCCTCGAGCGTGCCTTCGGCGATGCGCACGTTCGGATCGACTTCGGCGGGCTCGCCGCCGCGCGTTCGAAACAGGCCATCGAGTCCCTTAACGAGGTCGCTTTCCTCGGGGTTGACCAGCTTGATGCGGCCGACCTGGCTGAGCGCGGTCTGCCCAGCCAACTTGGCGGAAATCGTGCCGTCGGGCGCGATCGACAGTTGCGCATCCTGTGGCACGGTGATCGGGCCACCATCGCCCAGGATCGGCGTACCGTTGGGCAGCACCAGCGTTCCCTCGGCGGTGATCTGCAGGTTGCCGGCGCGCGAGTACGCCTCGTTGCCGTCGATGCCCTGCACCGCGATCCAACCGGGTCCCTGCACGGCGATGTCGAGCGAGCGGCCCGTGGTTGCCATCGGCCCGGTCTTCATGTCCCAGCCGACCGTCGTCTCGACCGCGAACACACGCGTGCCTGCCTCCTGACCGCGCGCCGGCACGGCGCGCAGGGCCACCACGTCGGCGCGATAGCCGGTGGTGTTCACGTTGGCCAGGTTCTGCGCCAGCGTGTCCTGCCGCGCCAGAAGGTGCTTGGCGCCGCTCATGCTGGTGTAGACGAGACGGTCCATACGTCAGCGCTCGATCACGGCGTGAAGAGCACAGCGGCGACGCGCCGTGGCCCTAGCAGCAGACAGTCGTCTGGTACCGCCAGCGACTCTTTGTGCTCGACCCCGAGCAAGGCAGATTTTCACTTTGCGCGACCTAGCGGAGATTGACGATCGTTTGCAGAACCTGGTCCTGGGTTCGGATGGTCTGCGCGTTGGCCTGGTACACGCGCTGCGCGGTTATCATGTCGACCAACTCTTCCGTGAGGTCGACATTTGCCTCCTCGAGTGCGCCGGCCTGCAGCACACCGAGAGAACCGGAGCCTGGGGCGGCGACCAGCGGTTGGCCCGAATCAGACGTCTCGGACCACTGGTTGTTGCCCAGCGCCGCCAGCCCTTGCGCGTTGACGAAATTGGCCAGCACGATCTGGCCCTGCGCTCGGGTCTGGCCGTTGGTGTAGCGGCCCAGGATCACACCGTCCTCGCCGATCGCAAACCCGGCCACGCGGCCCGTGGTGAAGCCGTCCTGGCTCAGTTTGCTCACGGCGAAGTTCACACCGAACTGCGTCATGTCCGTCAGCGGAAACGTGATGGGAAACGCCAGCGGCGTGGCCGCACCGTTGGTAAGCGGGATCGACGCGGTCATCGTCGCATTGGCGGGCAACAAGCCGTTGGAGCCAAAGCTCAAGGTCCCGAGCGGCGTACCTGCTCCGCCCTCGCCGTCGAGCAGCGCGCCATTGCCCGCGCCATACACGGCCCAGGTGTTGGCCGCCGTCTTGCGGAAGTACAGCGTCAGCGTGTGCGAATTGCCCTGCGAGTCGTACACGGTCATCGCCGTCGACGAGTTGTAGCTCGCCGGATCGGCGAGCGAAAACGCCGCGGCCGGAACGGTCTCGCGCGAGTCCAGGTTCAGGCCGATGTTGGCTGCCGCCGTCGCCCGCGGCGAAATGTTGGCCAGCGAGATGCGCAGCTCACTCGGCGTCGAGGCGACAATCTGACCAAGGCTGTCCGCCTGATAGCCGGTCAGCCGCGCGTTATTGTTGGTCACGACATAGCCCTCGCGATCAAGCGAGAACTGCCCGTTGCGTGCGTAACTGGCGACCCCGTTGGTGGTCAGACGAAAAAATCCGTTGCCGTTGATCGCGACATCGAGCGGATTGCTGGTCGTGACGATGTTGCCTTGCGTGAACTGCTGTCGCACGGCCGCCAGAGATGCGCCGATGCCGATCGATACGCCGGCGCCTCCCGCCAGGGAGTTGGCATACACATCGGCAAACTCGGCACGCGCCGCTTTGAACCCGACGGTGGATGCATTGGCAACGTTGTTGCCGATCGCCGATAAATTCTTGGCGGCGACGTTCAGGCCCGAAAGTCCTTGCTGAAAGCTCATTCGTGTCCTCTGGATGAGGTGAAACCAAGGGGGTCAACGGTCAAGCGCGCGCGATGCGCGCCTGCCTCGTGTCGCATTCCACTGTCTCATTGCACACCTAACGCGTTGCGCTTCGCTTCGCACACTTCACGGCTGTACGGCGTCTCGTTTCACAAAACCTGCTTGACGTCCGCATAGCTCACGGAACCGCCACCGGCCAGCATCAATGTGGTCGTGCCATCGAGGTTGCTCACCGCCTCGACGGTGCGGGTCACCAGCGGGGTCGCAGCCAGCTCCTTGCCGGCGGCCACCGCCTTGACGCTGGCGGTGTAGCGGCCCGCCGCCACCTGCGTGCCCGCATTGTTCTTGCCGTCCCAGGTAAAGCGGCTGATTCCGGCCTCACCCCCGCCCAGGCTCAGCGTGCGCACCAGTGCGCCGGCCGCGTCTCTGATCTCCACCGTCATCGCCTCCGCGCTCGAGGGCAGCTGGACACCAAAGGTGTTCGGCCCCGGCCCCGCGACGCGCAACTCCTGTCCAGTGATCAGCACGCTGCGACCGGTGAGCTGCGCGGCCTGCAGCGACTGCATCTGGCCAAACTGCGTCAGCAGCTTTTCAACGGTGTCGTTCAGTCCGTTGATGCCCGTGACGGTGTTGATCTGCGCCATCTGGCTGGTGACCTGCGCGTTATCCAGCGGATTGAGCGGGTCCTGGTTGTTCATCTGCGCGACCAGCAGCTTCAGGAAGCGGTCGTTCAACTCCTTGGCCGGATCGTTGGTGCCGCCGGCGCCGGTGGCGCTGGCGGTCAGACTGTTCAATGCGGCGATCGTGCTCATTGCTGCCTTCGTGTGCTTGTTGCGGTTTCTTTCTTGCTGCCCGTGCGCAGGCCTTAGCTGCCCAGTTGCAGCGTCTTCTGGAGCATGCTCTTGGCCGTGTTCATCACGTCGACATTGGTCTGATAGCTGCGCGACGCCGAGATCATGTTGACCATCTCCTCGACCACATTCACATTGGTCATGGTGACGTAGCCTGCCTCGTCGGCCAGCGGATGACCGGGGTCGTGCAGCTTGCGCGGTTCTGCGTTGTCCTCGACGACACTGGCCACACGCACGCCAGCCGCGCTCTGGCCGGCATCCATCATCTGCGTCTGAAACAGAACCTGGCGCGCCTTGTAGGGCTTGCCGTCCGGCCCGGCCACGCTCTCCGCGTTGGCCAGATTGCTCGACACCACGTTCAGGCGCTGGCTCTGCGCGCTGACCGCGCTGCCCGAGACGTTGAAGATCTTGAACAGGCTCATCGCGACTCCTGCGAACTCATTGGCCGTTAATGGCGCTCATCAGCGTGCGAATCTGGCCGTTGATGAAACGCAGACTTGCTTCGTAGCGCACCGAGTTGTCGGCGAAGGCGGCCCGCTCCATGTCCATGTCGACCGTGTTGCCGTCGAGCGATGTTTGCAACGGCGCGCGGTACATCAGGTTGGGCGTGCCTTCGACGTTCCCCGCGCCGCCCAGGTGCCCGCTGGCGGTGCGCGATGGCGCCAGCGTGCCGGCGACCTGCGCACCGGTGGCCTGGGCCAGCGCGGAGCGGAAGTCGAAGTCGCGTGCCTTGTAGTGCGGCGTGTCGGCATTGGCGATGTTCGAGGCCAGCACGCGGGTGCGCTCGGCGCGCAGCAGCAGTGCGTTGGCGTTGAAATCCAGTCCTTGCGTTAGCCGATCGATCATCCGAACGTCTCGTGCGAGAAGATTTTTGGCGGCTGCCCCTCAAGCTTTGCCGCTCAACGACGATATTGCTTACGAGGGGTCGTGCCGGATCCATGGATAAGCCCTGCTTGTGCGCGCCATTTGCCCGCTTGTCGTTGGTGCGCGCACGCCCAGAATGCAGCCCATGATTCGTCCACTCCTCACCATTTGCGGGGCAGCCCTTGTATCGACGCTGTCTCTTGCCGCAGCCCAGGCGCAGACGAGCGCCGACAGCGTGCGCTTGTTCGTCCAACGCGAGGCAGGCGGCATCGTGCCCGCGGGCTCCGGCAGCGTCCGTGTCGACGTCACCGTCGGTCGACTCGATCCGCGGCTACAACTCGCACCGTGCACGCGCAGCGAACCGTTCATTCCGACCGGCGCGCGCCTGTGGGGCCGCGCCCATGTGGGCCTGCGCTGCGTAGAAGGTGCCAATTGGTCCGTGCTCTTGCCCGTGACTGTGCGCATTTACGGTCCGGCGCTGGTGGCGGCACGCCCCTTGACCGCGCAGGCGCCGCTGAGTCAGGACGACGTGCAACTGGCCGACGTTGAATGGACGCGCGAGCCGCAAGGCGTGGTCACCGACATGCAGCAGTTGACCAACCGTGTGCTGCAGCGGCCGATTGCGACGGGGCAGCCGATCGCGCTGAGCGCGCTGCGCGCCCCGGTTGTGATCGCACAGGGCGACCCGGTCAAGCTGGTGGGTACCGGACAAAATTTCTCGATCAGTGCGCAAGCGATCGCGTTAGGCAGTGCGCAGGACGGCCACAGCGTGCGGGTGCGCACGGAGTCGGGCCGCATCTTGAGTGGCACCGCACGCGGCGGCCGCGTGGTCGACGTAAGCTTTTAAGACATCGGCGGAGCCGAGCATGGACACACGGCCGTTTCCCTCGCCGTTGTTGCGACGCCGGTGGCGCGTGCGCTCAAGCGCTAAAGTTTGCCGGCATCATGCCGAAGTGCTGGTTGAAGCGACGGCGATTTGCCGTCCAATCGGATTAGGCGCCGGGAGGCCAAGTGAAGATTTCATCGACGAGTGAACCGCTACGCCCGGATCGGCTGCTGCCGACCGCCAACGAAGCGCGCACCGCCGCCGCAAAGGCCGGCGAAACGGTGGCCGAGACCGAAAAGGTGCAGCTGTCGGACCTGGCCACTCGGCTCTCCAAACTGGAGAACCGTTTTGGCGGCGACTTCGACGCGAAGAAAGTCAACGAAGTGAAGACCGCCTTGGCAGAAGGACGCTTCACGGTCAATGCCGACGCGGTGGCCCAGGGTCTCATCGCCAGCGTGGCCGAACTATTGGGCAAGAAAGCCTGATGGACGCGGTGCTGCGCCGGCTCGATCACTGCTTGATGAACGAGCAGCGCGCGCTCGTGGCAGGCGCTGCCGACGAGGTGGACCGCCTGCGACAAGAGAAGGCGGCGCTGCTGGACCAACTGCACGCCGCGCTGTTCGCGCGGACAGCCGTCGCACCAGCGACCCGCCAGCGGGTCGCCGAGCTGGCACGCATGAACGCACTGAACGGCGCGCTGGTGGCGCAACGATTCGCTCGCATCAAGGCCCGCTCGGACGCCCTGCTCGGCGCCGCCGAGGCGACGTTGTATGAAGCGTCCGGCACGGCGCGTGTCTCGTCCCACGCGCGCACCACTGCGACGGCCTAGCCGCGGCCCAATGTCACGGTCGCCGGCACAATCGTGCCGAGCGTCGGCGGATCGGCTGCCAATCGACGGACACACGCGCCGACGTCCGCTCCACCGGACCGGCCACCGCCAACGTCTCGCCCGACGTCGCGCTCCCCCTTGCTTGGCGGCCAGCGACATTCGAACGCCTGCGGCGCACGCAAGTGCGCGAGCATCAACAGGTAGCGATTAACGCGGCTCAGGGCGAGATGCTCGCCGCCGCGCACCAACATCGTCCCCATCGGCCCCTCCTGAGGCCGCCCGTGACAAAGCGCAGCGCCGAGGCAAGGCGCATGCCGCATTCACGCGGCGCCGGTGTCGCTCAACGTGCGGTCCGTCGTCGGCGACAGTCGCCGCCTGCGGCATTCGGACCAGGGGTAACGAGGTGCGAGGCCGGGCTTGCTGCGCGGACGCGCGCGGCAAGGCCTGTCGTCGGCATGACCCATCGCGGCGACTGCGCGACCGGGCGCACAAAGCCTCGTCGGGCAGCGCAACACAGCTTGCCTTGCGACGCCCTTGCCTCGACCTCGCGCATGACGTTGCGCATGATCTGCCCGCCGGCATCCACTGGCGCAACACCGTCGACGACGCATGCGGCAAGGCGATGGTTGAACATGCCGCCGCGCGGCGCCACGTGGCCAAGCGAAAGCGAACATCCGAGTCAAGCTGAGCCGCTCGTCCTCACGGTCGTGTCTGCAGAGGCTGAAGGATTGCGCCGCGTGTATCGCATCCGCCAACTCGCCTTGCGTAAAGTCACGCAAAACGAGAGCGAACATTTCGCGCAACGTCGCGGTCGCCTTAGCATGGATGACGCTGACAGTGCGGCCGCGTTGTCACCGAGTCGTCGCGAGTTTGGGGAAGCTCACATGATGTCGATTTCTGCATGCACGGAGGTGCTGTGAGCGGCGCGGGCAATGTCGTTTCGCCGCTCGGTGGCATGATCGCCACCCGTCTGGCCTTGCTGCGTGCCATTCGCGGTGGCGACCTCGTCGAAGCCCGACGCGTCCTGAGCGTTCAAAGCGCCGACGACCTTGGTGATCCGATCGATGCGTTGATCGAGACGGTCGGCGTCTATCAGGAAGAACTGCGGCTGCAATCGGAAGAACTGCAGTTGAGCCGCGCGCGCGCCGAAGCGGCGAGCGCGCGCTTGCAGCATGTGTTCGAGCAGCTCCCCGTGCCGGCGGTGCTTCTCGACCGGGGTGGCGCCATCGTCGATGCTAACCACGCCGCGGTGCGCCGGTTCGGCCTCGATCTGCGTACCGGGCGCGCCCATCTGTTGCGCCGGTATGTCGCGGCGGATGCGGCGTATCGCGTGAGCGAGGCTTTGGCCGAAGCAAGGCTGGTGGGCCAGACGCTGCTGTCGGATCTGCCGCTCGCCCTGCCCGATGATCGTTCCGGCGTGGCCGATCTCTACGTCACCCCCCTCGAGTCCGGCACCGACCAAGTACGCGAGACCTTTCTGTGCGTCTTGGTCGATCACACCGCCCAGCGCGAACTGAGCAGTCAGCTCGATCTGGCCGTGCGCGCCGGCGGCGTCGGCGTCTGGGACCTCGACGTGCTGTCGCGCCAAGCGCACCTGTCGGCCATCATGCAGTCGCATCTGGGCTTCGCGACCGCCGACGTGGCGCTTGAAGACTGGCTCGCACGCTTGCATCCAGATGACGCAAGGCAAGCCGGCGACGACCTGGCGCGCGCCATGGTGCATACGGCGTCCTATCAGTCCGAGTACCGTGTGGTTCACCCCGACGGAACGGTACGCGTGCTGCACATCCTCGGTGCCGTCCAGCGCAATGCCGCGGGGCGCCCGGTGCGAGCCCGTGGCGTCTGCCACGACGTGACAGCCGAACGCATGGCTGAGCAACAGCAGCGCGCACGCGATCTGGCCGAACGCGCCAACCAGGCGAAGAGCGAGTTTCTCTCGCGCATGAGCCACGAGCTGCGCACGCCATTGAACGCCATCATTGGTTTCGCGCAGTTGCTGGACGCCAGCGGCGACCCGCAAAGCGCCAAGCAAAGGAGCCACGTGAAGCAGATCGAGGCGGCGGGCTGGCATTTGGTGCATCTCGTCAACGACCTGCTCGACTTATCGCGCATCGAATCGGGTCACACCGAGCTGCGTCTCGAGCCGGTGGATCTCGGGCCCGCGCTGCAAGCGGCGGCACAGATTGCCCGCTCAGCGGTGAAGATCCACCGCGACATCACGGTCGAGATCGAATCGCAGCCCGCTCTGCGCGTGCACGCCGACGACACCCGCCTGAAGCAGGTCCTCGTCAACCTGATCAGCAACGCGATCAAATACAACCGGGATCGCGGCCACGTGCGAATTGACGTTCACGTCCAGGAGGCATGGGTGAGCATCGTGGTGCGCGATACCGGGCCGGGTATCGCACCTGCCCAGGTGGCACGCATGTTCGAGCCATTCAACCGGCTCGGCGCATCGACCGATGTGGAGGGCACCGGGCTTGGCCTGAGCATCGCGCATCGCCTGGCCGGGCTCATGAGGGGCCAGCTCACGGCGACGAGCGTACAGGGCGAGGGCAGCAGTTTCACCCTGCGTTTGCCGCTCGCCGCCCCTGCGGCAAGCAGCCCTTCAGCGCTGCCGATCGACATCGACCTCGACGGCGAGGGCACCATCGACGTGCTTTATGTCGAGGACAACCTTGCCAACGCGGAACTGATG
The DNA here is from genome assembly GCA_020248785.1 of Burkholderiales bacterium. Taxonomy (GTDB): domain Bacteria; phylum Pseudomonadota; class Gammaproteobacteria; order Burkholderiales; family Burkholderiaceae_F; genus JALHMQ01. Next base: position 46,285 of record JADCGX010000140.1, read on the forward strand.
CGCGAAGTGCTCTCCCTGGTCCCCGGGTGCACGCTCCGCTTGGCGCGCGACGCTGGCGAGGCACTCGCGCAGTGGACGGCGAAGCGCGCCCATCTGCTTTTGGTCGACGTCAATCTGCCCGGAGAAAGCGGCCTCGATCTCGTTACCCGGCTGCGCGCCCGCGATGGTCATCTGCCCCCCTGGATCGCGGTCACGGCCGATGTGATGCCGGCCACCGAGCAGGCGGTCAAGTCAGCGGGCGCCATCGCGCTGTGGCGTAAACCAATCGACGTCGCCGAGGTGCTCGCCGAACTGGACAGGCAGCGCACGGCGCTGCAACAAGCCAGCCCCGCGGCGGCGCGGGTAGCCTAGCTGTCGCTGCCGGCCGTGACTTCGCCGACAGCGCGTCGCCGCGCGCGACCGCCCCTCGCGCCGGCGCGGCGCGGCATGTTGCGTCCGGCGTGGCGTAATCCTGGGAGGCTACCTGGGCTGCGCACGCAAGCGAGGCAAATCGTGTCGCTGGCGGAAAACTCGGACGCAGCGATCAGCGCCCGACCAGACACACGACGCAGAGCTGCCGTGGCGACTCGAGCCGACACTCGTCGACGCCTGGCTCGCGGCGGCCCAACCGCACACCGCGGCATCGTCGAGTTCAACAAGCGCTCGCCGCCAGCGGGCTGCCGTCGGCGGCGAGCGCGATCGGAGCGGCGGCCTCGCGCGCGTCCAGCTTGAAGACCGAGACCGATTTGGCCAGTCGCTGCGCCTGCTCGCTCAGGCTGGATGCGGCAGCGGCGCTCTGCTCGACCAGCGCCGCGTTTTGCTGTGTGGCTTGATCCAGTTGCGTAACCGCCTGGTTGACCTGCTGTAGACCGCTGGACTGCTCGAGCGTGCTGCTGGTGATCTCGCCAATGAGATCAGTCACGCGCCGTACCTGCGTGACGATCTCGTCCATCGTGCGGCCGGCGTGGTCCACCTGCGCGGCTCCGCTTTCGACCTTGCCAACCGACTCGGTGATCAAGTGCTTGATCTCGCGCGCGGCTTGCGCGCTGCGTTGGGCGAGGTTGCGTACCTCGCCGGCCACCACGGCGAAGCCGCGACCTTGGTCGCCGGCCCGCGCGGCCTCCACGGCGGCATTGAGTGCAAGGATGTTGGTCTGAAATGCGATGCCGTCGATCACGCCGATGATCTCCGCGATCTTGCGACTGCTGGCGCTGATCTGATCCATGGTCGACACGACGTCGCCGACCACCGTGCCACCGCGCTGCGCGACTTCGGACGCGCTGACGGCCAGCTGATTGGCCTGGCGTGCATTGTCCGCGCTGAGCTTCACGCTGGACGTCATCTGCTCCATGGAGGCGGCCGTCTGCTGCAGGCTGCTTGCCTGCTGCTCGGTGCGGCTCGACAGATTCTGGTTGCCCTGGGCAATCTCGCGGCTGGCCGTGCTCACGGACTCCACGCCTCGGCGCACTTCGCCGACCACGCCAACAATGTGCTGGCGCATCCGCTCGAGCGAGCCGGCCACGCTGTCGGCATGCTCCGACAGGATCGGACGCGATAGATCACCCTGGGCCGCCGTACGCGCCACGACGGCAATCTCGGCCGGCTCGGCACCCACCGCACGCCACAGCGCGCGTCGCACCCAAAAGTACGACAAGACCAGCAGCGCAGCCGTGAGCGCGAACACGATGCCCACGATGATGGCAACGGCCACATTCACCCAGTCAAAGTTTGCCATCGCCTGCTCGGCAAAGGCGTTCGAGCGTGCGACGGTGACGTCGACCCCGGCACGGTGCGTCAAGTACAGCCCATGCACCTGATCGAGCGCGCGGCGCGCGGCCTCGCGGTCGCCGGACAGCAGCGACGGCAGGACGGACGACCGCGCCGCGGCGATGAACTTCTCGGCGGCACTGTGCTGCTCGCCCAGCAAGTCGCGCTCCAGGCCGAACGGCGGATTGGCCCTCCAGTGCGCAACTCGCGCTTGATAGGCCTCTTCGAGCCGGGTCAACTCCTTGGCGGCGGACTCGGGCGACAGCGTGCCCTCGATCCCCTGCGACAGCACCAGCCGCATTTCGATTAGATACATCGGTGGCGGCAGAACATCGGCCGTCACGTCCTTTGCCACCAACGCGCGCTTGCCCTCGACACCGAGCCGGTGATCGCCGTACAACGCAGTGACAAGCAGCAAGCAGGACGCCGCCAAAGCCCCAACCAACTGCGTGAGGAGCATGAACTTCATGGTCATGGAACGTATCTCCGATCTCCAACAGGTTGGCCATGCGCGGTCGTCTCGCGTTGGGCCTGATGTCAACAGTGTCTCGTGGTTATCGATGCGCCAGACGCGGCAAAAACGGGCGGGCGGCATGCCTGTTCGCGGCTTTAGCGGCCCCACCAAGCGCGCGAGCAGCAGGTGCGACGGCCGCTGTCTGCGTTGTCCTTAGGCGGGGTGCCTCTCGTACCTGGTGCCGCCGGATTCGAATCGCCGCAACGCTGCGCGCGACGGCGTGCTTGCCCGCGACAGCTTCAGCCGATGCCGAGGCGCGGCGACGCCGTGCCAATGCCGCGGCAGGGGTCAGAACTGATAGGCCAAGCGCAAGCCGCCGCATTGGCGACCGTGAACCACGATCGGCGCCGACAAGTCTTTCATCAGCACGAAGCGATCGCCGCCCATGTCGCGGCGATACGTCGGCAGCAGGAACTTGCGGGTGTTGCGGCCAGCGGCCAGCCCAGTGCGGTCGTTGAACAGTCGTCGGTTGCGACAGTTGGCGGCATTCCAGACGGGGGTCTGCGCCCTGCGGTTTGGAAAACTCGAGGTTGTCGGTGGGCAGATAGCCGTTGCGGTCGACAGCCGCGCAGAACACGACCTTGTCGCTGAATTCGAGCAGCGACTCCTGGAAGGCTGGCAGCACGCGATCGGTGAAGTCCAGGAAGCGCGTGCGCGACTGCCGCGGATTGGTGTTGGCGATCTTGACGTCGTTTTCGTCGAACAAATCCGCCAGCGCGATCTCGCCGCTGTCGACCGCCTGGCCGAAGGGCGCACCGATGGCCGCGGCCGTCTCGCACAGCTTACGGATGTACGGGGTATCGACGGTCTCGGCGACGCAGTCGGCCGACAGCTTGATCGAGTGCTCGCTCGAGGTCAAAAAGTGCATGGCGCGACTCTTGGCCTGTTCGAGGGCGGCGCCTTGCTCGCGCACCTGAGCGGCCAGGCCCTGGACCGCGTGGCGCGTGCTGACGCAGCTCCGCACGTTTTGCTGGGCGGCATCGGCATTGCGACTGACCGCCTGCTCGACGCGGCCAAGGGCGAGGCTGAAGGTCTCGTGCCCATTGACCTCCTTGGGCTCGCGGATGTTGAGCGCGAGTTCCGCGATGCGCGCATCGAGTTGCTGCGCCGTGCCCGCAATCTGCTTGCTGGAGTGCTCGACCTGTCGCGCGAGATCCTCCACGGCCTCGGCGACGACGGCAAGGCCGCGGCCGGCCTCGGCGGCACGCCTGGCCTCAAGCGAGGCATTGAATGCGACCAGCCGGGTCTGCAAGGCAATCTTGGTGATGTCGATCGCCGCATCGGCCACCAGGCGCAGCGGCTCGGCCGCCGCGGTGACATCGCTCGCCACACGCTCGACCGCGGCGCGCGCGGCCGCAGCTGACTGCAAACTCGCGCCCATGGACTGGCTGATCGCCTGGTTGGAGGCAACCATCTGCCGCACGTCCTCGGCCACGCGCGTGAACGCCTCGGCCTGCCGGTGGCCAAGGGCTGCGAGATCGTCGAAGGCGCCTACGAGATCGGCGGCCTCCTCGCCCACCGTCGCGGCATCCTTGCCCAGGGCGCCGATGGCGGCATTGGTATCCACCGCAGGCGCGTCGGCACGCGGCGCCACGGCAGCGTCGGCCGCCATGGCGTCAGGTTTGCGAAGCAAGTCGAATGGCATCGCGGGAGTTCCAAATTCCTTTGTCGAGCGCAGGCCCTGCGCGCATGCGGCGCAGCGCGATGACCCACCAATGAGTGACTACCAGTGCTTGAGCCGGGCGCGCAGCCGCGCCACCGCCTGGCTGTGCAGCTGGCACACGCGCGACTCCGTGACGCCCATGACGGCGCCGATCTCGCGCAGGTTCATGTCCTGTTCGTAATACATGCCCATCAGTCGCTTCTCGCGCTCCGGCAACTCCTCGATGGCCGCGATCAAGGCGGTGCGAAAGCGCTGGTCGCGCAGGATGGCGCCGGGATCACCGCCCTCCTCGGCGAGGTCGGCCACGTGGCGCTCGAGATAGTCTTCGTCCTCGCTGCCGCCGCCCAGATCGTCGAAGTAGATGAGCTGCGCGCCGCGCGCGTCGGTCAGCATCTCTTGGTACTGCTTGACGCTGATGTTCAGCTCGCGCGCGATCTCGACTTCGCTGGGCGCGCGCTTGAGCCTGCCCTCGAGCCGGTGGATGGCGTTTTCGATGTCGCGCTGGCTCTTGCGGGCCGAGCGCGGCAGCCAATCGTTGGCGCGCAGTTCATCCAGCATGGCACCGCGGATGCGACTGGCCGCGTAGACCTCGAACTGCGTGCCCTGCGCTTCCTCAAAGCGGCCAACCGCGTCCATCAAGCCGATCATGCCGGCCTGCACCATGTCGTCGAGTTCGACGTTGGCCGGCAGCCGCGCCACCATCTGATGCGCCAGGCGCCGCACCAGCGGCGCGTACTGCTTGACGTAATCCTTGCGGTCGAGCGTTCCGCGCTGGGTGTAGACGAAAGCGTCGGTGCGCACGCTTACTCCGCGGGCCTGACCAGCAGGCGTCCCGTGCTCCAGCCAGCAGCGGCCCGCGCGACCTCGAGCAGGTCGCGCGCCACACGCGCGCTTGCGGCGAACTCGAAAACCATGGGGCCGGTCATGTTGATCTTGTGCACGAGGCGTTGCGACAGCGTAGCCGCGGCGTCCTGGCCCATACCGAGGAAAAGCAGCCGGAATTGGCCGGTGACCGGTCCGTCAACCCGTTGCGCCAGCACGCGGTCGGCGTCCCGCAAAACCGCGCACTGCGAAGCGATGTCCTGCGGTTCTGGCAGCACCGGCACGAGCACGTCGGTGTCCGGCAGGTCGGTGCAGGCGCAGGCCGGTACGAGCAGCAGCACGAGATCGAAGCGGTCATGGCACAGCACTGAGAGCTGCCGCAGAAGCCGCGCGCTCTGGGCTTGCTCCAATGCGCGGGCCGCGGGCAGGACACCGAGATTGGTGCCGGCGTCGAGCAGCGCGGCGTCCAGCACGCAATCGCCGCGCAGCACATGGGCAAGGTCGAAGCGGGCGCGCAAGCCCAGCGCTGCCGCGATCTGCAGCCGCGCCGCATCGACCACCAGGGTGCGTTCGCCCTGCCGGGCGAAGGCCTGCGCCAGCTTTGCGAGCCAGCTGGCACGGCCGGCGTGCGCGCCGTCGGGGACCAGAACGGGCAACAGGCGGGCGCTCTGCTCCGCAAAGAGCTGACGCAAGGTGGCCGCCTGGTCGCCGCCGCCGCTTCCACGCGCACCCAAGGTCGACGAGCCCTGGGTGGCGGGCACGCTGCGTCGTGGGTCTGGCGCAGGGCGGTGGACCATGCCGACGGCAGCGCCGAGAGTCGCGGCTTCTGTCACTTCGGAGCCCATCGGTCGCGACGTGAGTCGTGCTGTCGCATGGCACTGCGCGCTCGGCCTGGTCGCCGGCGGCTCGACGCCGGAGGCCCGCATCCCGCGCTCATCCCTGCGCCACCGCCAAGGCAGTGGCCTCGGCCTCCGCCAACGCGAAGGCCTGGCCGCCCGGCTTGAGCGCCAGGTGCGCGAGCAGCTTGGCGTTGGGAAGATGCAGGTCCTCGGGCACGCGCTGCCCGTTGGTCACCGCGAGCAGGGTGAGCTTGTAGCGCAGCGCGCAGTCCAGCGCGCCGCCAATGCGGGCGGCTTCGTCGAGCTTGGTCAGGATGCAGCCGGCGGCCTGCGGCGCACGCCAGGCGCGCGCGGTCTCATCCAGCGTCTCGGAGTGCGATCCGCCATTGAGCAGCAACACGGGCTGCACTCGCTGCCAGTCGTCGCCTTGCCGACCGGCCCCGGTCAGCATGGCAAGCATCTCGTTCAATCGCTCGTCCCGCGGGCCGACGCCGCAGGTGTCGATCAGCACCAGCCGTTTGCCGCGCATGCTCGCCAGGAGCTCCCGCAGCGTTGCGCCGTCCTGCGCCAGATGCACTGGCGCGCCGAGGATGCGGCCGTAGGCGCGCAGTTGCTCGTGCGCGGCCACGCGATAAGCGTCCAGCGTGATGAGCCCGAGCGCGTTGGTGCCGTACTTCACCGCAAAACGGGCGGCGAGCTTGGCCACGGTGGTCGTCTTGCCCACGCCGGTCGGCCCCACCAGCGCGAATACGCCGGCCCGCTCGAACAGCGCATGGGCACTGTCCGTGCACTTCAGGTTCATCGCGATCACGCTTTGCAGCCACTCCTGGCTGGCGGCCAGTTGCAGCTCGCCTGGCGCGTGCTGCGCGACGCGTCGCGCGGCCTCGGCGGAGAAGCCGGCCGTCAGCAGACGTGTCATCAACCGCGCCATCAGCGGATTGCGGCGCAGGTTGTCGGCGGCAACGCTCGACGTCAGCGCGTTCAGCTGATCTTGCAACGCCACGCGCAGGCTGTGCAGTTCGGCCATCAGTTGCGGGGCGCCGGCCACCGGCGGCTGCGGCAACTGAATCTCGCCCAACGAGGCGGGTGCGGACACGGCGGGCGCCCGCAGCGGTGGCGCTTGGACGACTGCCGGAGACTCGGCACTTGGACGGTCGCTCTGAGCCGCCGCGTGCAATGGCGCTGTCGCGCGCGGCGGGCTGGCCACGGGCACTGCCTCGTCGTCCATCAAACGATCATCCGTCTGGGCGTCGTTCGTCAGGCGGGTCGGACGACGACGAAACACGGCCGGCTCCGCCGGCGGCGGAACGCTGGCGGTCCGTGCGGGGATACGTGCCGAAACACGTGCCGAGCCACCTGCCGGGACGCGTGCCGGGATACGATCCGAAGCGGTCGGTGCCGGTGCGCGCGCGGCGCCGCCGGCGGACGCGCTCGGGGCAGTGGGTGCAGCAGGGGCAGCGGGAGTAACGGGGGCGTCGCGGGCGGAAGGCACCAACGCCGCAGGCTCATCCCACCACGCATCCGCAGCCGCTTGCGGGTCCGGCGCCGAAGCGGTGGCGATGTCCTCGTACATGCTGGCCGCGGTCGACGAACTCGGTGCACTCGGCGCGCTCGCCACACGCGGCGAATGTTCTGCCGCCCGCGGGCGTCCAGCCGACTCCTGCGGCGTTGACGCAGGACGTGCGCGCTGCTGATCTTGCCGCTTGAGGTAATCCTGGAAGCTCTCCACGCCACCCGTCTTGCCTGACGGCCGGGCGGGCGCCGCGGCACGCGGCCTGCGCGTGTCCTCGACGATCGCCTCCACGGCATCGGCCTCAGCCGCGAGGATCTCGAAGTGCCCGCCGGCGATCTTCTTCGACGACAGGATCACGGCGTCGTCGCCCAGTTCCTGCCGCACCTGGCGCATCGCATCGCGCGTCGTCGCCGCCACAAAGCGTTTGAACCCCATCGTTACTCTCCCAAAGGAAGGCGCGAGCCACGAGGATCGAGGAACAAGCGGACGCGCTGCGTCGTGCGGTCGATCCTCAATCCGTCGTTCTCGGTCCTCATCTGCTCAACCCTCGTCACGTCGCCCCGCCCAGCACCGTGCTCACGCGGATCGTGCTGGTCTCGGGAACCTCGGCATGGCTCAGCACGCGAAGACGTGGGGCCGTGCGCTTGAGCAGGCGCGACAGCGGCACGCGTAGCTTGTCGGGCACCAGCAGGGTGGGCGCCAGCCCCATGTCTTCCTGTCGCTGCGAGGCCGCTGCCGCGCCGCGTTGAATGAGATCCACCAGGCCCGGCTCGACGGCCGCCGCATCGCCCTGCCCCACCGAGCCGGCGAGCACGCGCTCCAGTTCCGGGTCGAGCGCGATCACCGACAGCTCTTTGGTGGGGCCAAACAAGGTCTGGGTGATCGAGGCGCGCAAGGCCGCGCGCACATGCGCGGTCAGCTCGTGCGGGTCGGTGGTGCGCTGGGCCACGTCGGCCAGCGTCTCGATGATCGTGCGCATGTCGCGGATGTGCACGCCCTCGTCGAGCAGGTTGGCCAGCACACGCCGCAGCGTGGACAGCGGAATGAGCTTTGGCACCACGTCGTCCGTCAGCTTGGGCGCGAGCTTGGCCAGGTGATCGACCAGCGCCTGGGTCTCATTGCGGCCGAGTAACTGGCCCGCGTGCGACAGGATCAGATGGTTGACGTGGGTGGCGACGACGGTGGCGCAGTCGACCACCGTGTAGCCGAGCACTTGGGCGGCATCGCGCGTGCGCGGTTCGATCCACACCGCCGGCAGGCCGAACGCCGGATCCTTGGTCGGCGTGCCGGGCACGGTCTGCGTGATGCCGCCCGGGTTGATCGCCAACTGCATGCCGTTGAACGCCTCGCCCTCGCCCACCACCACGCCCTTGAGCAGCACGCGGTATTGCGAGGGCTTCAGCTCGAGGTTGTCGCGGATGTGCACCGGCGGCGGCAAAAAGCCGATCTCCTGCGCGAACTTCTTGCGGATCGCCTTGATGCGCTTGAGCAGCTCGCCGTCCTGCGCCTTGTCGACCAGCGGAATGAGCCGGTAGCCCACTTCGAGCCCGAGCTGGTCCACCGGCACGATGTCGTCCCAGCTGGCCTCATTGCTCGGCGCGGTCTGCGCAGGCGCGGGCGCAGGCGCCTGCGCCGCCGCGATGGCGCGCTGCGCCTTCTGATGCAGAACCCAGGCTGCGTAGGCGCAAGCCGCGGCGAACAGCAGGAAGACGAACCACGGCATGCCGGGGATCACGCCGAGGATGCCGAGAATCGCGGCGGTGATCCCGAGCGCGCGCGGCATGCTGAACACCTGCCGCATCATCTGGCCGCCCAGGTCCTCGCCGTCCTTGCCCACGCGCGAGACGATCAGACCGGCCGCGATCGAGATCACGAGGCCCGGGATCATCGCGACCAGGCCGTCGCCGATGGTCAGCAGGACATAGGTCTCCACCGCCTGCGCCAGCGGCAGGTTGTGGGTCAGCGTGCCGATCGCCAGGCCGCCGATGATGTTGATGAACAGGATCAGGATGCCGGCCACCGCGTCGCCGCGCACGTACTTGCTGGCGCCGTCCATTGCGCCGTAAAAATCGGCCTCCTGCGCGATCTCGGCACGGCGCTGCTTGGCTTCCTTGTCGTTGATGATGCCGGCGTTCAGATCCGCATCGATCGCCATCTGCTTGCCCGGCATCGCGTCCAGCGTGAAGCGCGCGGCGACCTCGGCGATGCGACCCGCGCCCTTGGTGATCACGACGAAGTTGATCACCACCAGGATCGCGAACACGATGATGCCGACCGCGAAGCTGCCGCCGATCACGAAGTGGCCGAAGCTCTCGATCACCTTGCCGGCCGCATCCGGACCGGTGTGGCCATCGGCCAGCACCGCGCGCGTCGAGGCCACGTTGAGCGACAGCCGCAGCAGCGTGGTCAACAGCAGCACGGTCGGAAACGCCGCGAAGTCCAGCGGCCGCTTGTTGTACACGGCCACCATCAGCACGATCAGGCTGACGGCGATGTTGAAGGTGAACAGCAGATCCAGCAGGAACGGCGGCAGTGGAATGATCATCATGACGAGAACCATGAAGGCCAGCAGCGGCAAAGCCAGCTGGCGCCACGGAACTGCCGTGATGAACGGGTGATTGAAGGCTGCCGCCAGACCGTTCATGGCTCAGCGGTCCTTGCGCGCGTTGCGACGCGGTTTGCTTGCGCGCTGCGGCGTGGCTGGCACGACCGCGCCGTCCGCGTCCAGCGCCTCGCCCACGCGCCGCACATAGATGTTGCGCACGCAGGACTCTTCGTTCTGCGTCGACTCATGCGGATCGTCATGCGCGCGCAGGGGTTGCGGTGTCGGGTCGGTCACTGTCCTGTCTCCGTCTGGGGGCTTCGTCTAGGCCTTGGCCATGGGTGCCAGCGGGTCCAGGCCATCCGGAACCTCGATCTCGCGCGGGGCCTGCGGCCGTGGCGCGTCACCCTGCTCATGGCACTTGAGCTGGAACACATAGGCCAGGACCTGGGCCACGGCGGTGTACAGCGCAGCCGGGATCTCGGCGCCAAGCTCCACGTGCCGATACAGCGCGCGCGCCAACGGCGGCGCTTCGAGCTGGGGCACCTTGTGCTCGGTCGCGAGCGCCTTGATCTTCTCGGCCACCTCGTCCACGCCCTTGGCCACGACGATGGGCGCGCGCTGCCGGCCTTCCATGTACTTCAGCGCCACCGCGAAGTGCGTCGGGTTGGTGACCACGACGTCGGCCTTGGGCACGGCGGCCATCATGCGTTTGCGCGCCATCTCGCGCTGCTGCTGGCGGATGCGCCCCTTGATGTGCGGGTCGCCCTCGGTCTCCTTGTTTTCCTTCTTCACCTCCTCCAGAGACATCTTGAGCTTGGAGCGGTGGTGAAAGATCTGGAACGGCACGTCGATCGCGCTGGTCAGCGCCAGCGTGGCGACCAGCAGCGCGAAGGCAATCGCGAACAGCGCGCCGAAGTGCGCCAGCGCGCTGGGCAGCGCCTGGTGCGCGAGGCCGGCAAAGTTGTCCAGGTGCGAGAGCACGTACCAGCCACCCACGGCACCGAGCAGCACGGCCACGATGAAAACCTTGACCAGTTCGACCAGCGCCGGCAGCGAAAACATGCGGCCAAAGCCCTTGAGCACGCTGATGCGTTCCAGCTTGGGCGCGGCGCTTTGCGGCGCGAAGATCCAGCCGCCGACCGACAGCGGCGCGGCCAGCGCGGCCACCAGCATCACGGCAAGCACGGGCAGGATCGCCAGCAGACCGGCACCGGCAAGCTCGCCCAGCCGCGCCGTCATGCGCGCTGGATCGGTCGCCAGCGCCGCATTGAACGTGAGGCCCCGGCCCATGAGATCGGCGCCCGCCTTCAGCAGCGGCGACGCCAGCAGGAACAGCACGCCAGCGCCGGCGCCAAGCACCAACAGATGCGCCAACTCGCGCGAGCGGGGCACCTGCCCCTCTCGGCGCGCGTCTTCCAACCGCTTTGCGGTCGGTTCTAGCGTGCGCTCTTGCGCGGATTGTTCCGAATCGGCCATCGCCAGCATTTGAGCGAGGCCTTCGGTACGCACCCGCGGCGCGCACGCATCCCTCGCATCTGGCGACGATTATTCGGGCCACACTGGGGCCGCAATCGCCGGATATCGGCCGATCCTCCCAACACTTTAGGGTTGGCGCGCCGTGCGATGCGTGCCAGCCCACCGCCCAAGCGCCAAGATGGACGGCAAACACCATCCAATTGGCAAGGCTGGAAACCCGCGCGCCGTCTCAAGCCCGGCGCCTCCAGGCCGATCAGATTGACTGAAACGTCGAACTGTTTTTTCTGGCTGAGGAACCCGAATGACACGTCTGGAGCTGGTGAAGCGGATGGCCGAAAGCGCCACACGTGCCCTGGCCGATTTCGAACCCGCCGCGCGGACGAGGCCGGGCTTCCCCGCGGAACTGTCGACCGCACTGCATCAACCGGTCGAGGACAGCTCGGTCAGCGACGCGCCGACGCAGCGGACCACGGACCTGTTCGTCTGGTTCGAGGACACCTCGCACCGAACCGATGAGCGCCGCGGCATCGCCGGCTTGCCGGAATCGCTGCTGCCCTGGCCATTCGACGGAACGCAGAGCATGCAGGTGGTCGCGCGCAGCTACGCCGAAGGTCACCTGCATCTTTTGGCCGCCGTGCGACTGCGCTGCAAGGGCAACTTCGGCGAGCGCATCGCCGCGCTCTACACCTCCGCCCTGTCCGTCGGCACCGTGGCCTGGATCGGCACGGGCAGTCAGTACGAGCAGGCATGGCGCGATCTGTACGGCTAGCCGGACGCCCTTCGGCGCGCAAGGAGGGCCGTCAGCGCGACTGCCTGGCCCTGATGGGCACCGCATGGCCGCGCGAAAGCAGCGCGGCGTGCGATCCGGCCCGCCCACAATGCCGCCACCCAGGCATCGAAGCGATTGCCCCGCGCCGGGCAATGCGGCTTCGCGACAGGCCACATTCCGCGTTCACGCGGCGAACGGGCGTTGGCGCCGGCGCGCCGATGCCCGCGACGCAGCGGCAGGGAGCATTGGCAAGCGCTGAGAGGGTGAGAGGCAATCCGACATGCCCGCTGTGACTGCCCAAAGCGCCCCACTCGTCGTTGCAAATGCTCGCCGTAGCCCGAGCTACGGCTGCGCTTTGCGCCTAGATTGGAGCGCTTTGGGCAGCCCCCTCGG
>JADCGX010000141.1 GCA_020248785.1 Burkholderiales bacterium
CACACGCTGCTGTTCGCCGCCTGACAGGTACTTCGGGTAGTGGCTGAGCCGCTCACCCAGGCCGACTCGCGCCAGCAGCGCCCGGGCGGCCGCATTGGCGTCGGCGCCGTCGGGCACACGCCCCGACAGCTCCAGCGGCAGCAGCACGTTCTCCAGCGCCGTCAGGTGCGGCAGCAACTGAAACGACTGGAAGACGAATCCAACCTTTTCGGCGCGCAGCCGCGCGCGGCCGTCCTCGTCGCGCGCGAACAGGTCTTCGCCGAAGAGCTGCACGCTGCCCTGGCTCGGAACATCGAGACCGGCAAGCAGTCCCAGCAACGTCGACTTTCCCGAGCCCGAGGCGCCGACGATGGCAACCGTCTCGCCCGATTCGATCGACAAGTCAATATCGGCGAGAATCGTCAGACTGCCCGTGGCGTCCTGCACGATCTTCGAGAGGTCTTGGGCCCGCAGGTCAGTAGTTGTCATGAGTGGAGTCGCGTGCAGTCGTTGACAGCGGGCACGCCAACTTGGAGCGTTCCGGTCGTGAAGGGTTTCAAATGGATGGCGCTGCTGCTGCTTTGGCTGACGGCGGCCGGCAGCGCGCTGGCGCAGTCTCCGAAGCAGACCATTCTGGTCGTCGGCGACAGCCTGTCGGCCGAGTACGGACTGGTCCGGGGTACCGGCTGGGTCAGCCTGCTGGCGCGTCGACTGGCCGAGGTACCACAGCCAGCCGCGGGGAAGAAGGCGGACTCCGCGTTCAGACCCAAAAAACAGTATAGCGTTGTCAATGCGAGCATCAGCGGCGAGACCACTAGCGGCGGTCGCACTCGCCTGCCCGCGCTGCTGCAGCAGCATCGGCCGGCGATCGTCGTGCTGCAATTGGGCGCCAACGACGGCCTGCGCGGCCTGCCGCTGGCCACCCTGCGCGACAACCTGCAGGCGATGATCGCCGCCAGTCGTGCCGCAGGCGCGCGCGTGCTGCTGGTGGGCATGCGCATCCCGCCCAATTTCGGGCGCGACTACACCGAGCGCTTCCACGACACCTTTGCCCAGTTGGCGCGCGAGAAGAATACCGCCTACGTGCCCTTCCTTCTCGAAGGCTTCGCAGCGGACATGGCGCTGTTCCAGGCCGACCGCATTCATCCCAACGAGCGAGCGCAGGTGCGCATCCTCGAAAACGTATGGCCGTCCTTGCGGCCGTTGCTCGGCTGATGCAGGGGCCGGCCGCCGCGCTCGACTGCGCCGATACGCTGCTGCGCCTGGACCGCTTCGACGCGATCATCGACGTGCGCAGTCCCGGCGAGTTCGCCGAGGATCACATCCCCGGCGCCGTCAACTGCCCCGTCCTCGACGACGCCGAACGCGTCGAGATCGGCACCCTGCACAAGCAGATCTCGGCGTTCGCGGCGCGGCGTCGCGGCGCCGCGCTGGTGGCAGCCAACATCGCCCGCCATCTGCAAAGCCCGGCTTTCGAACGGCCGCGCGAATGGCGGCCCCTCGTGTACTGCTGGCGCGGCGGCCAGCGCAGCGGCGCAATGAACCATGTGTTGGGTCGTATCGGCTGGCACAGCGCACAGTTGGCCGGCGGCTACCGCGCCTACCGTCGCGCCGTGCTCGATGCGCTCGAGACGCTGCCGCTGCGCTTCAGCTTCCGCGTGGTGTGTGGCACAACGGGCAGCGGCAAGAGCCGGTTGCTGCGCCATCTGCGAACCTGCGGCGCACAGGTCCTCGACCTGGAAGAGCTCGCCCGCCATCGCGGCTCGGTGCTCGGCGACCTGCCGGCCGCGCCGCAGCCGTCACAGAAGTGGTTCGAGTCGCAGCTCTGGGCGGCCTTGCGTGCGCTTGATACCGAGCGCCCCGTGTTCGTCGAATCCGAAAGCCGCAAGATCGGCGCGCTGCGGGTGCCCGATGCCCTGATCGGCCACATGCGTGCGGCGCCCTGCGTGCTGCTCGAGCTGCCACTGGCCGAACGGGTGCGGCTGCTGCGCGAGGAGTACCTGCATTTCGAGCAGGACGTCGCCGCACTGGGCACGCAACTGGACTGCCTTGCCGCCTTGCATGGTCGCGAGCGCGTCGGCCAGTGGAAGAAGCTGGCCGCACAGTCGCGCTGGAACGCAATGGTGCAGCGGCTGCTGGTCGAGCATTACGACCCGGCCTACCTGCGCTCGATCGGCCGTAACTTTGCCCAGGTGGGTCAGGCCCGGCGCGTCACCGCCGAGCGGGCCGACGAATCCGAGTATGCGCGGCTGGCGCAGGAACTGGCTGCCGCGCCCGGCTAAACCCGTCACACGAGCGAGGCGGCGCCGCCTGCCGCGAGGTTCAGGGCTTCTTGGCCGACTTTGCCTCGTCGATGGCCGCCTTGTAGTCCGACTTGAGCACACGCGCCTTGTGTTTGACCTTCAGCGCAGCAATGTAGGAATTGTCATCGGCAGCGCCGAAAGCCTGGCCGAGCGCTCGCGATAGTTCCGCCGCCTGCGCGGGGTCCGTCTTGTCCGGGATACGCGCCGATTGAATCTGAAAGATTGCATGTGCGCCGCCGTCGAGCTCGGCGACCGCGTAGCGCGGCAGCTCGCTGGCCGGCGCTTGCATGACCACCGTCAGCGCCGATTGCGGAAGCCCCTCAGGCTTGGAACGCGAGACGGTGCGAACCGGACCGAAGCCGGTATCGCTCGCCGCGGCCTGCAACTCGGCCAGCCGCTTCTCGGCGGCTGCGCGCGCCAAGCGCGAAGACTCCCGCCGCAAAACACGGTTGCGCACCTGCTCGCGCACCTGCTCCAGGGGCTGCACTCGCTCCGGCCGGTGCTCAATCACCCGCGCCGCCGCCAGCGCATTGGCGCCGACTTCGAGGGCCTCAGTATTGCGCTTGAGCTTCAGCGAATCCTCGGCGAACACCGCGCTGATCATGCGCGCGTTAAAAACCTGCGCGGCCCCGGGGAGCGGCGGCATACCGGCGCGTGTGAGTTCTTCGACCATCTGCACTTGCAACCTGAGCTTGTCGGCCACCGGCTTGAGGCTGTCGGCCTGCTCGTAGACGGTGTTGGTGAAGATCTCGGCCGCCTCAGCGTACCTCTTCTGCGCGGCCTGGCGACGCAGCTCGGTCTCGATCTCGGTGCGCACCTGGGCAAACGGCTTGACCTGGGCCGGAACCACCGCATCGACGCGGATGATGTGAAAACCGAATTCGGACTCGACAAGGTCGGAGATCTCGCCGGGCTGGAGA
>JADCGX010000142.1 GCA_020248785.1 Burkholderiales bacterium
CATCTTCACCGCACGCCGACGACGCTCGTTGAGCGCATCCACCGGCAACGTTCGGGAGTCGATCTTGTCCATGCAAAATCTGACTCTACGGCACTCAATACGTTCAAATGTTTACTGCCGGATCAATAACCACGCAACGGTCTGCACAACGGGGCGCTGCTGCGCGTGGACTGTAAGCGCGGCGCTCAGGACCACGGCCGTCAGCGGTCGGAGCAAGGTCTTTCTCATGGCGCGCCTCCCGGTGTCAGCGATATCAAGGACCCTGCTGCGGTTCAATGTTGAGATCAAGCCCGGAAGTAAGCCGGACCAGTGACGCCATCGCGTGTGCTTCGCGGGCCGACAGTGGTGCGGCGTGCGGCATTTCGGGGCGGTGAACCGCCGCTGCGGCGACGCTGCGGCGTGATTCGGCTCAGGGGACGTGCTGCCACGGGGGCAGAGCGCCATGGACAACCATTGGCCCGGCCAGACCCGCGACGCCAATCCGCCTCGCGCGATTCGCCATGAATGATTGCTACTGCGACGCGAAGGTCATCGGTAATTTCGAGCCGTGCGGGTCTCGCTCGCTCGCCGGTGCACCGGGTCCATCCTGGCGTCGATCGAAGCCGCGCGATCGCCGCGGCTCGGCGACCGCCGTCACGGTCGCGCGGTTGCTTCTACAATGTCCAGCAGTCGTCGGATCAAGCTGACTGCCATGCCACAACTGTCCCAACGCGCCGCCAGCCTCGGCACCGAGAATGCCTTCGTGGTGCTGGCCGAGGTCGATGCGCTGATCCGCGCCGGCAAAGACGTGATCTCGTTCTGCATCGGCCAGCCGGATTTTGCGACGCCGGTGCACATTCAGGACGCCGCCGTGGCGGCGGTGCGGGGCGGCAAGCACGGCTACACGCCGTCGGCCGGCATCGATGAACTACGCGCCGCCGCGGCCGCGTCGATGAGCGCGTTGCGCGGCATCCCGATCAGTGCCGATGAGGTCGTCGTGGGCGCGGGCGCCAAGCCGTTCATTGCCTACGCCATGGCCTCGGTCACCGACTACGGCGCTGGCGACGAGGTGATCTTCCCGGTGCCGGGTTTCCCGATCTATGAGTCGCAGTGCAAGGCGCTGGGGGCGATGCCGGTGGGCCTGCCGTTGCGCGAGTCGCGCAAGTTTGTCTTCGATCCGGACGAGCTCGCGCGCCGCATCACGCCGAAGACCAGGCTGCTCATCCTGAACACGCCGCACAACCCGACTGGCGGCTTGCTCACGCGCGCCAATCTGGAGGCGATTGCCGAGGTGTTGCGCCGGCATCCGCAAGTGTGGGTCTATGCCGACGAGATTTACAGCAAGCTCGTCTATGAGGGCGAGTTCACATCGATCGCTGCGCTGCCCGGCATGCAGGAGCGCACCATCATCTCCGATGGCGCGTCCAAGACCTATGCGATGACCGGCTGGCGCATCGGCTTCACCGCCAACAAGACGCTGGCGCCGGTGTTCACGCGCTGGATCACCAACACCGAAAGCTGCGCCACGCAGGTGAGCCAATGGGCTGCGCTGCAGGCGCTCACCGGTCCGCAGGCCGAGGCTGACGCGATGCGCGAGCGATTCCGCGCGCGGCGCGATCTCATCGTGCGGCTGCTCAACGATGTGCCAGGGTTTTCCTGCGCCTCTCCGGGCGGCGCTTTCTACGCCTGGCCAAATGTGAACGAGGCCTGTACGCTGATTTGCGCCAAGGACTCGGAGGAGTTGCGCAAGCGGCTGCTGCACGAAGCGGGCGTGGCGGTGCTGGCCGACATCCACTTCGGGCCGCGTGTCGAAGGCGACGGCCAGCACATCCGCTTCTCCTACGCGGCGAGTGAAAGCGCCATCGAGGCCGGCGTGGACCGCATCGCCGAGTTCGTGAAGAAGAACATCCGGCCCCCACGCAAGTAGCGGCACAAGAACCATGAACTTCGATACCAGCAAGGCGCGCGCGGCGATCTTCAATCGTATTCGCCAGCACCAGAAGCGCGGCGCGGGACCGTCCCCTGACGAGCGGGCCGGCGTCGAGGCGTACCTGCGCGAGCATCCCCGCGGGCCGCAGCCGGCGATCAGCGGCGACCTGAAGATCCGCTCTCGAGCGATGAGCGAACGCATGTCGAGCACCGTGGACGAGGTGCCGCGGCGCGCCGACGCGCCCGCCGCGATTGCGCGCTACCTGCAGGCGCGAAACCTGGGCACGAAGGCCGTCATCTGGCCTCTGCTTGCTGATCTGGACTGGGGCGGTGCCGGCTTGCAGGTGCAGGCCCGGCCGCCGCGGCGCGACGAGTCGATGGGGTCGGACAAGATCGGCATCACCGGCTGCTTCTGCGCGCTCGCCGAGACCGGCACGCTGGTGCTGCTCTCGGGCCCGCAGTCCTATGCCTCGACCCACCTGCTGCCCGAGACGCACGTCGCGCTGGTGCCCGCGTCGCGCATCGTGGCGACAATGGAGGATGCCTTCGCGCTGATGCGAGCCGAACTGGGTGGCGTGCAGCAGATGATGCCGCGCGCAGTGAACATGGTCTCCGGGCCGTCGCGTACCGGCGATATCGAGCAGACGATCGTGCTGGGCGCGCATGGGCCGTTCCGCGTGCACCTCGTGGTCCTCGCGGACGAGTAGTCGCCCGCATGCGGCCACCATCAGAAAAGAACGAACGGGGCAGGGGAGGATGGTCAAGACACCAGGGCGTCGGCTAGCTCTGGCGCGTCGTGCGCTCGGTTGCGCTGCGTTGCTGCTTGCCAGCGGTCAGGCCGCCGCCGCGACCTTCGACGCGAGCACGCTGAGCCTGGCCTGGGCGGTGCCCTTCGTGGCGATCCTGCTCGCCATTGCGCTCGGCCCGCTGCTCTTTGCCAACTTCTGGCACAACCACTTTGGCAAGGTCTCGGCGGCTTGCGCGCTCGCCTTCCTCGTGCCCTTTGCCGTGCTGTTCGGCCCGGGCCAGGCGTTGACGACGGTGCTGCACACGATGGTGGCGGAGTACGTCCCGTTCATCATCCTGCTCACTGCGCTGTTCACCGTGACCGGAGGCATCCACATCAAGGGCAACCTGCACGGCACGCCTCTGGTGAACACCGGCATCCTTGCAGCCGGCGCGGGCATGGCGAGCGTGATGGGGACCACGGGCGCGTCGATGCTGCTGATCCGCCCGCTGCTGCGGGCCAACGACGCACGGCGCCACAAGGTGCACGTGGTGGTGTTCTTCATCTTCCTGGTGTCGAACATCGGCGGCTCGCTGACCCCGCTGGGCGATCCGCCGCTATTCCTCGGCTTTCTGAAGGGCGTGGACTTCTTCTGGACCACCAAGCACATGTTCGCCCCGATGCTTGTGTCGACGGTGGTCCTGCTGGTGCTGTTCTTCGCGCTCGACTCCTGGTACTTCAGTCGCAAGGAAGAGCAGCTTGAGTACGACCCCACGCCCGACTCGCCGCTGCGGCTTGAAGGGCTGGTGAACCTTCTCGTCTTCGGCCCGCTCATCATCCTTGCGGTGCTGGTCTCCGGCATCTGGAAGCCCGGGGTCGAGTTCAATGTCTTCGGCACGCCGGTGCCTTCGCAGGGCCTGGCGCGCGATGTGGCGCTCATCGTGCTGATCGGGCTGTCGCTGCGCTTCACGCCAAAGGCGATTCGGCAGGCGAATCACTTCGAGTGGGGCCCGATGAAGGAGGTGGCCAAGCTCTTCGCCGGCATCTTCGTGACCATCGTGCCCGTGCTGGCGATCCTGAACGCGGGCAGCAAGGGGGCGTTGGCCCCGCTGGTGGCGCTGGTGACGACCGACGCCGGCCAGCCCGACAGCGTGATGTACTTCTGGCTCACGGGCGCGTTGTCGAGCTTCCTCGACAACGCGCCGACCTATCTGGTGTTCTTCAATCTGGCCGGCGGCGATGCACAGGTGCTGATGCATACGCTCACGACGACGCTGGTGGCGATCTCCGCCGGCGCGGTGTTCATGGGGGCCAACACGTACATTGGCAACGCGCCCAACTTCATGGTCAAGGCGGTGGCCGAGTCGCGTGGCGTGAAGATGCCGAGCTTCTTCGGCTACATGCTCTGGTCGGGTGGCATCCTGCTGCCGCTGTTCGTGCTGCTCACGGTGCTGTTCTTCCGCTAGCAGTCTGTTGAAATTCTCCGCTCGGATTGGTCATCCGAAGGCAGGCGAAAGCGTTGATGTCGGACGGAGCAAAGGAACGAGGAACGACAGCGATGCGCGGAGCCGACGTGACGCAAGAAAGCTTGTCCACCACGCGGACGACGGCGGCGTTCGTGCCGGCCGATCAAC
>JADCGX010000143.1 GCA_020248785.1 Burkholderiales bacterium
CTGCATTTCCGCAGGCCGTGAGCATCTTCGTCCTGCCGCCGTCGATCGACGCCCTGGCGCAGCGGCTGCACAAGCGCGGCCAGGACTCTGCCGCCGTGATCCAGCGGCGCCTGCTGGCCGCAGGCAGCGAAATCGCGCACGCCCCAGAGATGGACTATGTCCTCATCAACGAAGACTTCAGTCTCGCACTGGCACAGATGACCGCCGTCGTCACTGCAACGCGCCTGCGCTATGCCTCCCAGGCAGCGCGGCACCACGACCTGTTCGCCGACCTCGGGATTCCGCTGTAGAAAGTCTGCCGCTGTCGTTGGGGATCGTGCCTGCGCGCCCGCGGCCCTAGTTCCCGGCGACCTCTCGCGCGACGGTAGAATGCGGCTTCCTCTCGCTGGAATGCTGCCATGGCCCGGATCACCGTCGAAGATTGCCTCAAGCACATCCCCAACCGCTTCCAACTCGCGCTCGCTGCGGCCTACCGTGCTCGCCAACTGGCGCAGGGCCACGCGCCTAAGATCGACACTAAAGACAAGCCCCCGGTAGCTGCCCTGCGCGAGATTGCCTCGGCCAGGGTTGGCGTCGAGATGCTGCGCAAAGTACCGACCTGACCGGTCATGTGTCGTCCGGCTTGCCGCCACCAAGTCCTGCCCTGCGCGCGGCAGATGAGGTGAGTCGGCATGGCAACCGGTAATCCGGCCGACTCCGGCGACCTTCCTTCACCCGGCTACGCGCCGACCGGCCTCGCGCGGCGCGCCGCCCAGGCGCTGCGTTTCTGGCGATCCGATGCGCCAGCCCCGGCGCCGCAACCGGCGGTCGTCAGCTTTGCGCAACTGACCGAGCGGCTCAAGCGGTACCTCTCCTCAGGTGACATCGCCCGCGTCAAGGAGGCCTTCAAGGTCTCCGACGCCGCGCACCTGGGCCAGTACCGCAAGAGCGGCGAGCCCTACATCACCCACCCGATCGCGGTGGCCGAACTGCTCGCCGACTGGAAGCTCGACGCCGCCGCCATCCAGGCCGCGCTCTTGCACGACGTGCTGGAGGACTCCGGCCTGTCCAAGCAGGAGCTGGTCGAGCGCTTCGGTCCGACGGTGGCCGAACTGGTCGACGGCGTCTCCAAGCTCGATCGCCTGCGTTTCGACTCGAGCGAGCAGCAGCAGGCCGAGAGCTTCCGCAAGATGTTGCTGGCCATGGCACGCGATGTGCGCGTGATCCTGATCAAGCTCGCCGACCGGCTGCACAACGTGCGCACGCTCGATGCGATGCAGCCGGACAAGCAGCGGCGAATCGCCAAGGAAACCCTCGACATCTACGCTCCCATCGCGCACCGGCTGGGCCTGAACGCCCTTTACCGCGAGCTGCAGGACCAGGCCTTTGCGCGGCTGTATCCGCTTCGGTTTCACACGCTGCGAAAGGCGGTGCTGGCGGCGCGCGGTAACCGGCGCGAGGTGCTCGGCAAGATGCTCGATGCCGTTCGCAAGGCGCTCGGCCAGGCCAAGCTGAAGGCCGAGGTACAGGGCCGCGAGAAGACGATCTACGGCATCTACCGCAAGATGGAGGAAAAGCGCCTGAGCTTCTCCGAGGTGCTCGACATCTACGGCTTTCGAATCATCGTCGGCAGCCGGGCCGAGTGCTATCTCGCGCTGGGGACCCTCCACGCGCTGTACAAGCCGGTGCCGGGGCGCTTCAAGGACTATATCGCGATCCCCAAGGTCAATGGCTACCAGTCCCTCCATACGACCCTGATTGGCCCGTACGGCACGCCGGTCGAGTTTCAGATTCGCACCCGCGAGATGAACGGTGTTGCCGAAAGCGGCGTGGCGGCGCACTGGCTGTACAAGGAAGACGACACATCGCTGAGCGAACTGCAGTCGCGCACTCATCAGTGGCTGCAGTCGCTGTTGGAGATTCAGAGTCAGACGGGCGACTCGACCGAGCTGATGGAAAACATCAAGGTCGACCTGTTCCCCGACAAGGTCTACGTGTTCACGCCCAAGGGCAGAATCGTCTCGCTGCCACGCGGTGCCACACCGGTCGACTTCGCCTACAGCATCCACACCGATGTCGGTAACCGCTGCGTAGCCGCCCGCATCAACAGCGAAGTCCAGCCGCTGCGCACCGAGCTGCGCAATGGCGACGTGGTGGAAGTTGTCACCGGCCCGGTGGCGCGTCCTAACCCGAGCTGGCTCGCCTTCGTCCGCACCGGCCGCGCGCGGGCTGAGATTCGGCACTTCCTGCGCACCATGAAGCGCGAGGAGTCGGATGGACTTGGCCAGCAGCTGCTGGCGCAGGCCGCGCTGCAGCTCGAGTTCCGGTTGGCCGACGTGGCGCCTTCGCGCTGGGACGCGTTGGTCAAGGGCGCACAGGCGCGCGACCGGGACGAGCTGCTCGCCGACATCGGGCTCGGTCGTCGTCTCGCCGCGGTGGTGGCGCGCCAGCTGATGCTGCCCATGGGCACCGAAGCGACCGACACCGTGAGCGAGAAGTCACGCGCCGCCTTCGTGCAGACCGCCCCGGTGGTGATCCGCGGCACTGAAGGCATGGCGCTGTCGATGGC
>JADCGX010000144.1 GCA_020248785.1 Burkholderiales bacterium
CACCGCTCCACCCAGGCGCTGGAGAAATCCATCCGGCAATACGTCGACCTCAACAACCAAGACCCCAAGCCGTTCGTCTGGACCAAGTCCGCCGATGACATCTTGGCGAGCATCGAGCGATTTTGTCTGCGAACTTCTCAAGCAGGACACTAGGGCGCTGCCGCGTGGCGCCTAGCCCACGGCCTCGAGCAAGTCCTGCTCGAGCTGCAGCTGCCCGCGCGGGGTTTCAAGCACGGGTCCGTCGATCAGGAACACGTCTTCGACGCGCTCGCCCAGCGTGTTGATCTTCGCCGTGTGGATGTTCACCCCATGGCGCGCAAGCACGCGCGTGATGCCATAGAGCAGCCCGATGCGGTCCGTCGCGGTCAGCGACAGCAGGTAGGCCTGACCGCGCTCGTCGGGCTGCAGATGCACCATTGGCGAGATCGGGAAATGGCGCGACTGGCGCGACAGCCGGCCCTTGACGGGCTCGGGCAGCGGCGCGGCCTCGGCGATCCATTGCGTGAGCTCCTTCTCGATGCGCGCCAGCAGGTCGCGGAAGTGCGTGGAGCGGCCCTGGTCGGTCACGAGAAAGGTATCGAGTGCGTAGTCGTGCCGCGTGGTGTGGATCTTGGCGTCCAGGATCGACAGGCCGCGACTGTCGAAGTAGCCGCACACGCGCGCGAAGAGATCCTTCTGGTCGCGGCAGTAGATCAGCACCTCCACGCCCTCGCCGGCGGCCGACAGGCGGCTTCTGACGATCGGCTGCGCCGCGTGCACGTGCGCCAGCAGCGTGCGCGTGTGCCAGGCAATGTCCTTGGCGCTGTGGCGCAGGAAGTAGACGACATCGAGCTCGTTCCACAGTGGCTCGTGCGCCTTCTCCGACACGCCATACAGGCCAAGCACGCGCAGGGCCTCGCGCTTGCGGCCCTCGAGCTCCGCGGTGGCGGGCACGGCCTCGCCTCCCAGAAGCCGGCGGGTCTGGCGGAACAGGTCTTCCAGCAGCCGCGCCTTCCAGGCGTTCCACACCTTGGGACTGGTGCCGCGGATGTCCGCCACGGTGAGCAGATAGAGCGCCACCAGGCGCCGCTCGCTCGACACGAGCTTGGCAAAGCGGCTGACGACCGCCGGGTCCGCGATGTCCTGCTTCTGCGCGATCTGCGACATCGTCAGGTGATGCTCGACCAGGAAGCACACCAGTTCCGTGTCGTCCCTGCCCACGTCATGCGCACGGCAGAACGCGCGCGCGTCCTTGGATCCGAGTTCGCTGTGGTCGCCGCCGCGTCCCTTTGCAATGTCGTGATAAAGCGCGGCGATGACCAGTAGCCAGGGCCGGTCGAAGTTGGCCATGAGCTGGCTGCACATCGGATACTCGTGCGCAAACTGTGCAAGCATGAAGCGGCGCAGGTTTCGCACCACGGTCAGGATGTGCTGGTCGACCGTATAGACGTGAAAAAGATCGTGCTGCATCTGCCCCACGATCTTGCGAAACACCGGCAGGTAGCGCCCGAGGATCGACCACTGGTTCATCCGTCGCAAGTTGTGCGTGACACCCAGCGGCTGCCGCAGGATCGCAATGAACGTGGCGCGGTTGCGCGGGTCGCGCCGAAACGCCGCGTCGATCATGTCGCGTCCGTGCCAGAGGGCGCGCAGCAGCCGCGCCGACATGCCCTTGAGCTCCCGGTACTGGGCAAGGATCAGGAACGCCCGCAGCAGACCGTTGGGATCGCGCCGCAGGCCGTCGTCAGAGGCAAGATCCAGCAGCTCGTTGCGCGCGACGAAGGTCTCGTCGATCGGCTCGGCCGCGCTGTCGTCGCGCGGAAAGATCACCAGCTCGAGGTTCTGCAGCACAATGGTGTTGAGCTGCGTGATGGCCTTGGCCGCCAGGTAGTAGCGCTGCATCAGCATCTCGCTGGCGCGGCGCGTGGAAGTTGCCTCGATGCCTGAAGCCAGCGCCACCTGGTGCTGCACATCGAACACCAGCCGGTCCTCGCGGCGCCCGGCCACCAGATGCAGGCGTGCACGGATTTCCTTCATCACAAGCTCGTTGCGCGCCAGCATGCGCCGCTCTTCGGCTGTGATGATCCCGCCGCGGGCGAGCTCACTCCAGCTGGCGCCCAGCCCGGCCGCGCGTGCCACCCACAGCAGCACCTGTAGGTCGCGCAGGCCCCCCGGGCTTTCCTTGCAGTTTGGCTCCAGGCTGTAAGGAGACTCCTGGTACTTCACATGGCGTTGTTGCTGCTCGAGCAGCTTGGCGCGGAAGAACGCCTGCGGCTCAAGGCAGCTCCGGACTCGCTCAACATACTCCCGGTACAACTGCCGCGGGCCGCTGACCAGCCGCGACTCCAGCAGCGAGGTCAGTACGGTGACATCGCGCGCCGCCTCGGCCTCGCACTCGTCCAGCGTGCGCACTGCGTGGCCCAGATGCAGGCCCAGGTCCCACAGCAGCCCCACGAAAATCTCGACCGCCTGCTCCTCGGCTTGCGAGAGCGCGCGGCAGGGAATGATGAGAACGTCGACGTCCGAGTGCGGAAAGAGCTCACCGCGCCCGTAGCCGCCCACGGCAACCAGCGCCGCCTTGTTGGTGAGTCCGCTGTCCTGCACGACGCGGCGCAGTAGCTGGTCGACGCTGCGCGCGAGCGAGCGCAACAGGGGGATCACTGCACCCGTGCGGCGGAAGTCGGAATAGATCAGCTCGCGCTGAGCGCGCAGTTCATTGCGCAGGGTGAAGCCGACGTCGTTCATGGACGTGAGCCTAGGTCAGATGCCGGCAAGCGGACACGCCGGCCGCCAGGTCGACCTTAGACGGATGCGAGCGCCGGCACCTGCGTGCCGGGAAGGCGCAGGATCCCCGGCGGCGGCGGCGCGCCCGTCGAACGCGTCAGGATGTCGTAGCCGGTGGCGGTGACGAGCACCGTGTGCTCCCACTGCGCCGACAGGCTGTGATCCTTGGTGACAATGGTCCAGCCGTCGGCAAGCTCCTTGATCTCGCGCCGGCGGGCATTGATCATCGGTTCGACCGTGAAGGTCATGCCTTCGACCAGCCGGTCGCGTGTGCCGGGCCGGCCGTAGTGCAGCACCTGCGGTTCCTCATGGAACTTACGCCCGATGCCGTGGCCACAGAACTCACGCACCACGCTGTAGCCGTGCTTTTCTGCGTGTACCTGGATTGCATGGCCGATGTCGCCGAGCGACGCGCCTGGCCGAATCTGGTCGATCCCGAGCCACATGCACTCGAAGGTCACGTCGCACAACCGGCGCGCCGCGATCGAGGGTTCGCCCACATAGAACATGCGGCTGGTGTCACCATGGAAGCCGTCTTTGATGACGGTGATGTCGATATTCAAGACGTCGCCGTTCTTCAGCACGCGCTCGCCGGGAATGCCATGACACACTTGATGGTTGACCGAGGTACAGATCGACTTCGGGAAGGGACGATACCCCGGCGGCGCGTAGTTCAGCGGCGCCGGGATGGTGCCTTGCACGTTCACCATGTAGTCGTGGCACAGGCGATCCAGTTCACCGGTGGTCACGCCCGGCTTCACGTGCGCGGCGATGAAATCGAGCACCTCCGAAGCCAGGCGGCCGGCGAGCCGCATGCCTTCGATCTCTTCGGGGGTCTTGATCACGATGCTCATGGTCTGCCTGTCACCCGGCACCTCACGACCGGAGAAATGCACCCGATGCCCAGCGGGCAAGCCAAGGCGCGAAACGCCGTATAATAGCGTGCTGCTCTGGGTGAAAGCGACCGGAAGACCCTGCAACTCCGGGACTTTGGGTGGGGATTTTGGTCCACAGCAAGAGCTTAATCCGCGCGCACCGCCACCAAGGTGTTGGTCCTGGCAACTTCCAGGCTGTCCACGGCGGCTGCGTCAGACCCAACCTTGGCTTGGAGTGTCAGCAATGTCCGTGACCATGCGTCAAATGCTGGAGGCGGGTGTCCATTTTGGCCACCAGACCCGCTTCTGGAACCCGAAGATGGCTCCTTACATCTTCGGCCATCGCAACAAGATCCACATCATCAATCTCGAGCGCACGCTGGATAACTTCACCGGCGCGGCGAAGTTCGTGCGCCAACTGGCAGCCAATCGCGGCACCATCCTGTTCGTCGGCACCAAGCGCCAGGCGCGCGAGATTGTCGTCGAGGAAGCGCAGCGTGCTGGCATGCCCTATGTCGACCAGCGCTGGCTGGGCGGCATGCTGACCAACTTCAAGACCGTCAAGGTGTCCATCAAGCGCCTGAAGGAAATGGAGCAGATGGCGCAAGAGGGCGGTCTTGAGCGCATGTCCAAGAAAGAGGCGCTCACCAACCAGCGCGAGATCGAAAAGCTGAACAAGTCGATCGGCGGCATCAAGGACATGACGGCGCTGCCGGACGCCATTTTCGTGATCGATGTCGGCTATCACAAGATCGCGATCCAGGAAGCCGCCAAGCTCGGCATCCCGGTGGTCGCCGTGGTGGACACCAATCATTCGCCGGACGGGGTGACCTACGTGATCCCGGGCAATGATGACTCCAGCCGCGCCGTGCGACTTTATGCCCGCGGCATCGCCGATGCGGTGCTCGAGGGCAAGTCGCAGGCCATGGCCGGCCTCGTGCAGGCGGTTGCGGGAGGTGAAGAGTTTGTCGAGGTCGAGGACGGTCAGGCCGCCTAAGGCTGCGCGCTGGGCCGTGCGGGGCACGGCCGGCGGCTTTGATTCACGAGGGGGGCTGACGGGAAACTGCGGCCCCCTTTTCACAAGAGTTTCGAGTTGGGAGTTGTCATGGCGGAAATCACCGCGGGCATGGTCAAGGAACTGCGCGAGAAGACCGACGCGCCCATGATGGAATGCAAGAAGGCGCTGGCCGAGGCCGGCGGCGACATGGGCAAGGCCGAGGAAATCCTTCGCGTGAAACTGGGCAACAAGGCCAGCAAGGCCGCTAGCCGCGTGGCCGCCGAGGGCATCGTGGCCGTGCATCTGAGTGCCCATGGCACGCTCGGCACGATCGTTGAGGTCAACTGCGAGACCGACTTCGTCGCCAAGAACGACGACTTCCTCGCCTTCTGCAAGAACCTGGCGCATCTGGTAGCCGAGAAGAACCCCGCCGATGTCGCCGCGCTGTCGGCGCTGCCGCTGGATGGTGGTACGGTGGATTCCGTGCGCGCTGCGCTGGTGGGCAAGATCGGCGAGAACATGTCGATCCGCCGCTTCGAGCGCGTGCAGGCCAAGGGCAAGCTGGCGACCTACGTGCACGGTGGCAGCAAGATCGGCGTGCTGGTCGATGTGGTGGGCGGTGATGAGGCGCTCGCCAAGGACGTGGCGATGCACATCGCCGCCAGCAAGCCCAAGTCCATCGACGTCACCGGCGTGGCGCCCGAGCTGATCGACACCGAGCGCCGCATCGCGGTCGAGAAGGCGCGCGAGGCCGGCAAGCCCGAGGCGATGTTGGAGAAGATCGCCGAGGGCTCGGCGCAGAAGTTCCTCAAGGACGTGACGCTGCTGGGGCAGGTGTTCGTCAAGGCGGCCGACGGCAAGCAGACGATCGAGCAGCTATTGAAGTCCAAGGGCGCCGGCGTCTGCCGTTTCGTTTTGTACGTGGTGGGCGAAGGCATCGAGAAAAGGAGCACGGACTTCGCCGCCGAAGTGGCGGCCCAGGCCGCAGCGGCGCGCGGATGATGTTTCGCGCCGGCTGACACCGAGTCTGCCCGGCGCGTAAGCTTGCGACCCATGTCGACACCGGCCCTTACTGCTGCTTACAAGCGCGTTCTGCTCAAGTTGTCGGGCGAAGCCCTGATGGGCGAGGACGCCTTTGGCATCAACCGTCAGACCATCGAGCGCATGGTGGCCGACATCGGCGACGTGGTCGCGCTGGCCGTCGAACTGGCGGTCGTCATCGGGGGCGGCAACATCTTCCGCGGCGTCGCGCTCGGTGCCGCGGGCATGGACCGGGCCACGGCCGACTATATGGGCATGATGGCCACGGTGATGAACGCGATGGCGCTGCAGGACGCCATGCGGCGCGCCGGGATCGAGGCGCGGGTGCAGTCGGCCCTCAATATCGAGCAGGTCGTTGAGCCTTACATCCGGCCCAAGGCGATGCGTTATCTCGAAGAGGGCAAGGTGGTGATTTTCGCGGCGGGCACCGGCAACCCGTTCTTTACCACCGACACCGCGGCGGCGCTGCGCGGCGCCGAGGTGGGCGCGCAGATCGTGCTCAAGGCCACCAAGGTCGACGGCGTCTACACCGCGGACCCGAAGAAGGACCCAACGGCCACCCGCTACGCCAGCATCACCTTCGACGAAGCCCTGTCACGCCGCCTGCAGATCATGGATGCCACGGCCTTTGCGCTGTGCCGCGACCAGAAACTGCCCATCAACGTGTTCGACATCGGCAAACCGGGAGCGCTCAAGCGCGTGGTGCTCGGCGAGGACGAGGGCACGCTCGTGCACGTGTGAGCCCGGGCTCAGGAGACCAGCATGACTATCGCAGAGATCCGCAAGAGCACTGAAGACAAGATGAAGAAGTCGGTCGAGGCGCTCAAGCACGACCTGGCCAAGATCCGCACCGGCCGCGCGCACGCGGGCCTGCTTGACCACATTCAGGTCGACTACTACGGCTCGATGGTGCCGCTGTCGCAGGTGGCCAACGTGGGCCTCGGGGACGCGCGCACGATCACCGTGCAGCCCTGGGAGAAGAAAATGGTGCCGACGGTCGAGAAGGCGATCCGCGAGTCGGATCTTGGCCTGAATCCGGCCACCATGGGGGATCTGATCCGCGTGCCAATGCCGCCGCTGACAGAGGAGCGGCGCAAGGAACTGACCAAGGTTGTCAAGCACGAAGGTGAGAACGCGAAGGTCGCCGTGCGCAACCTGCGCCGTGACGCCAACACCCATCTCAAGGACCTGCTCAAGAAGAAGCTCGTGTCCGAAGACGAGGAGCGCAAGGCGCAGGACGACGTGCAAAAGCTCACTGATCGCAACATCGCCGACATCGACAAGCTGATTGTCGAGAAGGAAAAAGAGATCCTGACGGTCTAGCACGGCTGGACGTCACGAGGGTCGCCCCAGCATGCAGCGGCCGACGCAGACCGCCGTACCGCGCCACGTTGCCATCATCATGGATGGCAACGGCCGCTGGGCCACCGCGCGCCATCTGCCGCGCATGGCGGGTCACTCGCGCGGCATGGATGCCGTGCGTAGCGTGCTGGAGACCTGTGGCCGACGCGGCATCGAGTACCTGACCCTGTTTGCGTTCAGCAGCGAGAACTGGAACCGTCCGCCGGACGAGGTTTCCACGATCATGCGGCTGTTCATGGCGGCGCTGCAAAAAGAGGTCGGCAAGCTGGTCGACAACGGCGTGCGCTTGCGGATCGTCGGTGAGCGCATCTCGCTGGACAAGGAGTTGCAGCGGCTGATTGTCGATGCCGAGTCGCGCACCGCCGCCAACGACCGGCTACATCTGACGCTCTGTGTCAGCTATGGCGGGCGCTGGGACATCGTGCAGGCCGCACGAGCGGCGCTGCGCGAGTCCGATAGGCCGGAAGCGATCACTGAAGCCGCGCTCGGACGACATCTCGGACTGTCGTTCGCGCCCGATCCGGATCTGTTGATCCGCACCGGAGGCGAACAGCGCATCAGCAACTTTCTGCTGTGGCAGTGCGCCTACGCGGAGCTGTACTTCACGCACACGCTCTGGCCCGACTTCAGCTCGGCCGCCTTCGACCAGGCGCTCGCCTGGTATGCGCAGCGTGAACGGCGCTTCGGCCGCACCAGCCAGCAACTTGCGGCCAACTCGTGACCGCTTTCGCCCGACGCCTGGCGCGATGCTGAAGCAGCGGGTTATCACGGCGCTGGTGCTGCTGGCCGTCTTGCTGGCCGCGTTCGCTCTCGGGCGCACTGCCTTCGATCTGCTCGCGGCTGCGCTGATCGGCGCTGCGGCCTTTGAATGGTTGCGCTTGGCAGGCCTCGCGGACCGCTTGGCCGCGGCGCTGGCCATGGTTTATGCCGCCTTGCTGCTCATCCTCGAACTGTCGGGCCGCACACCCAGCGGCCCTGTGATCACCTTGATCGTCGCTGGCGCCTGCGCCGTCTGGGCCACGCTTTTCGTGACACTGCTGCAGGCCGAACTCGGCGGTGTGCGGGTTGGGCGCACGGTGTCGATCGCGCTGTGCTTCGCCTTGCTGACGGCCGCCTGGTTCGCGCTGCTGTACCTCTACGGCCGCGGCATCGTCGCCTTGTTGTCGGTCCTGGCAGTGGTCTGGCTGGCCGATGTTTCGGCCTATTTTGCGGGGCGCGCGTTTGGCAAGCGCAAGCTTGCCCCCAGCATCAGTCCCGGCAAGACCTGGGCGGGTGTGTATGGCGCTGTTTTGGGCGTGGTCGCGGTGGCCGCACTGGCGCACTGGGCTTGGCCGTCCGCGCCATTGTTCACCAACCAGCTCTTCGCCACGCTCAATGTCGCGCTCGTCGTGGCCCTGTTATGCATGCTGGTCGCTGTGTCCATCGTCGGGGACTTGTTCGAGAGTCTGATGAAACGGCAGGCCGGGTTGAAGGACAGCGGCGGATTGCTGCCGGGCCATGGCGGCGTGCTCGACCGCATCGATGCTCTGCTGCCGGTGCTGCCGGCGGCAGTGCTGATCCAGCGGTGGCTCACATGAAGCAGGGCGTCACGATCCTTGGCGCCACCGGGTCCATCGGCGCGAGCAGCCTTGATGTGATCGCGCGACACCCGGACCGGTTCGAGGTCTTCGCGCTGACGGCCAACGCCAACGTCAAATCTCTGGTCGAGTTGTGCCGGCGTTTTCGCCCGACGGTGGCGGTGATCGCGGATCCGGCGCTCGGGAGTGCGCTACGCGCCGCGCTGCGTGCGGCTGACCTGCCCACCGAGGCACGCGCCGGCGCAGCCGCCTTGGCAGAGGTTGCCGCCGATGCGCGTGCGGGCATCGTTATCGCAGCAATCGTGGGCGCAGCGGGCCTGCTGCCGACGTTTGCCGCAGCCCGCGCCGGCAAGCGGCTGTTGCTTGCGAACAAGGAGGCCATCGTCTGCGCCGGCGCGCTCCTGATGGACGCGGTGCGCATGGGCGGGGCCGAGCTGCTGCCGGTGGATAGTGAGCACAACGCGATCCATCAATGCCTGGCCGGCGCCGCTGACCGTGCGAGCAGCGTGCGCCGCCTGGTACTGACGGCCTCCGGCGGCCCGTTTCGCACTCGGCAGGACATGCGTGGCATCACGCCGAACGAGGCGGTGGCGCATCCCAACTGGGTCATGGGCCGCAAGATCTCGGTCGATTCGGCCACCTTGATGAACAAGGGCCTGGAGGTCATCGAGGCGAGCTGGCTGTTCGGTTTCGCGCCGGAGAAGATCGACGTCGTCATCCATCCGCAGAGCGTGATTCACTCGATGGTCGAGTTCGGCGACGGCTCGGTGGTCGCGCAGCTCGGTACGCCCGACATGCGCACGCCCATCGCCTACTGCCTGGGCTACCCTGAGCGGGTCGAAAGTGGCTCGTCCCGGCTCGACTTCCTTGCGCTGAATGCGCTCACGTTCGAGGCGCCAGATCGCACGCGCTTTCCCTGCCTTCAACTCGCCTACGACGTGCTCGCCCGCGGCGCTGCGGCGAGCATTGCACTGAACGCCGCCAATGAGATTGCGGTCGAAGCGTTTCTCGGCGGGCGCCTGTCGTTCGATGCCATCGCGCCCGTCATCGAGACCACGCTGGCGCGCGCCTCGATGCTGCCGCCGGGCGACGTGAACGACGTGGTGGAACTGGACCGCGCCGCGCGTGCATTGGCCCGGTCGATTTGCGCCCAGCGTGCTGGCGTGCGCTAGGATGAGCCCGCAATGAGCTTCTTGGTCACAATCGTCGCGTTCCTGGTCACGCTCGGTGTTCTGATCGTGGTCCACGAACTGGGTCATTACTGGGTCGCTCGGCGCTGCGGCGTCAAAGTGCTGCGCTTTTCGATCGGCTTCGGCCGGCCGCTGTATCGCAAGGTGGCCGGGCCGGACCAGACCGAGTGGGTCGTGGCCGCGCTGCCTCTGGGCGGCTACGTGCGCATGCTCGATGAGCGCGACTCCGAAAACGGCCCGATCGCGCCGGCCGACCTGCCGCGGGCCTTCAATCGGCAATCCGTCTACAAGCGCATCGCGATCGTCCTTGCGGGGCCCCTGGCCAACCTGCTGCTCGCCATTGGCGTGTACTGGCTGCTCAACGTCTATGGCGTGATGGAGCCGCAGTCACTTGTAGCGCAGCCGCCCGCCGGAACGCCCGCGGCGGTCGCTGGCCTGCGTGCCGGCGATCGCGTCACCGCGGTCGATGGCGAGGAAGTGCGCTCGTTCACGGATCTGAACTGGCTCGTGCTCCAGCGCGCGGTCGAGCGCGACACCGTGGACCTGTCGGTCGCCGGTCGTGACGGGGTCACACGTGAGCTGCAGCTCGACCTGTCG
Organism: Burkholderiales bacterium; assembly: GCA_020248785.1. GTDB lineage: Bacteria > Pseudomonadota > Gammaproteobacteria > Burkholderiales > Burkholderiaceae_F > JALHMQ01. Next base: position 10,403 of record JADCGX010000144.1, read on the forward strand.
ACGTTGTCGAGGAAGGATTTCGAAGGCAATCCGATGCCGAGCATCGGCCTGGCTGTCTACGGTGGCGCGCCGCGCGTCGGCCGGGTCCAGGACGGCGGCGCGGCGGCAAAGGCCGGCTTGCTGCCGGGCGATCGGGTGCTTGAGATTGGCCGGACGCCTGTTACTTCATCGCGCCAGCTGGTCGAGCGGGTGCGCAGCGCGCCCGGCGAGACCCTGTCGTTCTTGGTCGAGCGAGAGGGGCGCACGCTGCAGGTCGACGTGACGCCTGCTCGGGTGCGCGACGACAAGGGTGCAGAGGTCGGACGCATCGGCGCCGAGCTGGGCGAGCGTCCTGAACTCGTCAAGGTCCATTACGGCCCGTTCGAGAGCGTGGGGCTGGCCATCGGGCGCACCTGGGACACCGCGATTTTTTCGCTCAAGATGCTCGGCAAGATGATCACGGGCGAGGCCTCCTGGAAGAACCTCTCTGGCCCGGTGACCATCGCCGACTACGCCGGCAAGACGGCAAGCATCGGACTGGCCGCGTTTCTGAGTTTTCTGGCGCTGGTTTCGATCAGCCTCGGCGTGCTCAACCTGCTGCCCATTCCGATGCTCGATGGAGGGCACTTGGTTTACTATGCGGTGGAGATCGTCAAGGGCAGCCCGCCGGCTGACTGGGTCGTCGAGTGGGGCCAGCGCGCGGGCATTGGCGTGCTGCTCACCCTGACGGTCCTCGCGCTCTACAACGACTTAACGCGGCTGCTCTCGTAGTCCCCAGGCACTTAGTTCCCTCAGGCAATTGAAGACACTGCGTCGCTCGGAATCGGGCAGGTCGGTGCGTTCCTCGCGCGTCCGGCCACAGCCCATCGGCCTGCTGCTGCGCCGCGCGGCTGCGGCGGTGCTGGCGGCCGTGAGCGTTAGCGCCGCGGCCCAAGAGTTTGTCGTGCGCGACATCCGCGTCGAGGGCATCCAGCGCACCGAGGCGGGCACCGTTTTTTCCTTCCTGCCACTGCGCGTGGGCGACCGCTTCGATAGCGAGCGGGGCGTTGCCGCGATTCGCGCGCTGTTTGCAACGGGCCTGTTCAAGGACGTGCGACTTGAGGCGGACGGCGACATCCTGGTCGTCATCGTCGAAGAGCGGCCGGCGATCGCTTCGGTTGAGTTAAATGGTCTGAAGGAATTCGACAAGGACCAGGTCAGCAAGTCGCTGCGCGATGTTGGCCTGGCTGAAGGTCGCATCTTCGACCGGTCGATCTTGGAGCGCGCCGAGCAGGAACTCAAGCGACAGTACCTGTCGCGCGGCAAGTACAGCGCGCAGATCACGACGACGGTGACCCCGGTGGAGCGTAACCGCGTCAACATCATCATCAACGTGGAAGAGGGCGAGACGGCTCGGATCCAGGCCATCAGCTTTACGGGTAATCGCGCGTTCACCGAAAGCCAGCTGCGCGCGCAATTGGAGCAGTCCACGCCCACCTGGTTCACCTGGTACACCAAGCGCGATCAGTATGCCCGCCAGAAGCTGCAGGGCGACCTGGAGACGCTGCGCTCGTTCTACCTGAATCGCGGCTTCCTTGACTTCAACGTCGAGTCCACGCAGGTTCAGATCAGTCCGGACAAGGAAGACATTTTCGTCACGATCAATTTGAACGAGGGCGAGCGCTACACCATTTCGGAAGTCAAGCTGTCGGGGGAACTGCTCGGGCTGGACGAGGAGCTGGCCTCGTTGATCGACGTGAAGCCGGGAGAGACGTTCAACGCCGAGCGCCTGAATATCATCTCCAAGCGCATCACTGACCGCTTTGCCGCACTCGGTTACGCCTTTGCCAGCGCCAATCCGGTGCCGGAGGCCAATCGCGAAAAGCGCACGGTGGCGTTTACGATCGTTGTCGATCCCGGGCGACGCGTTTATGTCCGCCGCGTCAACGTGACCGGCAATACGCGCACCAAGGACGAGATCATCCGACGCGAGATGCGCCAGTTCGAGGGCGCGTGGTTCGACTCCGAGAAAGTGCGCCTGTCGCGCGACCGGATCGATCGCCTCGGCTACTTTGAGAAGGTCGAGATGGAGACGCCGCCGGTGCCCGGCACGCTCGACCAGGTTGACGTCAATGTGAACATCAAGGAACGCCCGACCGGGTCTGTCCAGGCTGGCGCCGGCTATTCGAGCACCGAGGGCCTCGTGCTGCAGGGAAGTTTCTCGCAGCAGAACGTACTTGGTACTGGCAACGCGCTGTCGTTTCAGATCAATACGAGTCGAGCCACGCGGACCTTCGCGATCACGCACGTTGATCCGTACATCAATGACGAGGGCGTCAGCCGCAGCATCGAGCTGTTCGACCGCAAGTCGGACTTGGCGGAGCTGAATCTGGGGAGCGTGGATCTGCGCAACACCGGGGCCACGGTGCGCTACGGGGTGCCGTTTACGGACTTCGATCGGGTCTTTTTCGGTCTCGGTTATGAGGCGACCACGATTGGACTGACTGACTTCAGCCCCATTCGCTACTTCGACTATGTCAACAAGTTCGGGGAGTTCAGCGAGGCGCTCCTGGGCACGATCGGCTGGTCGCGTGACAGTCGCGACAACCTTCTGGTGCCCAACCGCGGTCGCTACCAGCGCGCGTTTGCCGAGGTGGGTCTGCCTGGATTGGATCTCCAGTACTACCGCCTTACCTACCAGTACCAGCAGTTCCAGCCGGTGGGCTCGCTGCTGACACTGGCCTTCAACGGTGAAGTGGGCTATGGCGCAGGCTATAACAACAAGCCTTATCCCGTTTTCAAGAACTTCTACGTCGGCGGCATCGGAAGCGTGCGCGGCTTCGAATCGGGCTCGCTTGGCCCGCGCGAAGTATTTCCAAACGGCTCGCTCGGCGACCCACTAGGTGGCACGCGGCGCCTCAACGGCTCGCTGGAGGCGCTGGTGCCGCTGCCGGGGGCGGACCGCACGCTGCGCGGCGCCGTGTTTATCGATGGCGGTTGGGTCTGGGGCGAGGATCAGAAAGTCAAGGCCAGCGATCTGCGCTATAGCGCTGGCGTCGGCATCGCTTGGATTTCGCCGATCGGTCCTCTCAAGCTGTCCTACGCTTATCCCTTGCGGTCTGAGCCATTTGACCGTGTCCAGCGCTTCCAATTTCAGATTGGTACCGGCTTCTGACGCCCACTGAGAACCGGGCTGCCAGCGGACGGGCTGCGTGGCAAAATATGCGACCTTTTTTGTTGGGGTTCACGATGCAGGTCTGGTCGAAGCGTTGGTCGGCGTGGTGCTTCGCGGCGCTGTTGCCGCTGCTGGCGGCCGGTGCCGCGCACGCCCAGGACATCAAGGTCGGCTACGTGAACTCGGAGCGCATCCTGCGCGACTCGGCGCCGGCTCGCGCCGCAGCCCAGAAACTCGAGCAGGAGTTTGCCAAGCGTGATCGCGAGCTGCAGGAGCTGGGCGTGCGCCTGAAGCAGCAGGCAGAGCGGTTCGAAAAGGACGCGCCGGTCCTGTCCGAGGCCGACCGCAACCGCCGCCAGCGCGAGCTGGCCGAGATGGACCGTGACCTGCAGCGCCGCCAGCGCGAGTTTCGTGAAGATATCAACCAGCGCCGCAACGAGGAACTGCAGGGTCTTCTCGAACGCGCGCAGCGCATCGTGCGCCAGATCGCGGAGCAGGAGAAATTCGACCTTGTGGTGCAAGATGCCGTGTTCTTCAGCAGTCGGGTCGACATCACCGACAAGGTGCTGAAGGCCCTGAACAACGGCAAGTAGGTCAATGGCCGCCGTCGTCCTGACGGTCGAGCAGCTGGCGGCCGCAATTCAGTCTTGCACGGGCGGGCGGCTGACCGCCCGAATAATCGGCAGCGCCCATGCACTAATTGACGCGGTCGCCCCCCTGGATGCCGCCGGTCCTCGTTCCCTGAGCTTCCTGTCCAACGCGCGTTATCGCAATCAGGTGGCCGCGAGCGGCGCCGCTGCGATCGTGGTCGCCCCGGCGGACGCCGAGGCGCTCTTTCCTCACGGCCGGTCCACCGGAGCGGTCATCGCCTGCACGGCGCCTTATGCCTGGTTTGCGCTGGCGGCCCAGCAACTAGCGCCGGCGGTATCGCGTCCGACCGGTATTCACCCCAGCGCGATCATCGATGCCACGGCGCAGATCGGGGAGGGCGTGGGCATCGGCCCATGCGTCGTCGTCGAGGCTGGCGCGCGGATTGGCGCGGCTTGTGTCATCGGTGCTGGCAGCCATGTGGGGCGGGAAGCGCAGATCGGAGCCGGCAGCCAGTTGGCCCCGCGCGTGTCGATCATGCACGCCTGCGCGCTCGGTGCGCGTGCCGTGGTCCACAGCGGTGCGGTGATCGGCGCGGACGGCTTCGGCTTCGCACCGTTTGAAGGCCGCTACCTGAAGATCCCCCAGACGGGACGGGTGCTAATAGGTGACGACGTGGAGATCGGCGCCAACACCACCATCGACCGCGGCACCATGGGCGACACCGTCATTGAAGATGGCGTCAAGCTCGACAACCAGGTGCAGGTGGCGCACAACGTGCGCATCGGCGCGCACACCGTGGTGGCCGGCTGCGTGGGCATTGCCGGCAGTGCGATCATCGGGCGCCACTGTCAGATCGGTGGTGCGGCGATGATCCATGGCCACATCACGCTGTGCGACGGTGTGATCGTCTCTGGCGGCACCTTGATTTCGCGCTCGATCACCCAGCCGGGCTTTTACTCCGGCGTCTTCCCGTTCATGCCCAACCGCGATTGGGAACGCAACGCCGCGCTGGTGCGGCATCTTGACGAATTGCGCGATCGGCTGCGCAAGCTGGAAAAACTCGCGCCCGACCCGCAACGAAAGTCGTCCGAATGAAGATGGATATCCACGAGATCATGCGGCATCTGCCGCACCGCTACCCGATCATCCTGGTGGACCGGGTGCTGGAGATCGAAAAGAGCAAGCGCATCCTGGCGCTGAAGAACGTAAGCATCAACGAGCCGGTGTTCATGGGCCATTTTCCGCACTATCCGGTGATGCCCGGCGTGCTGATCGTGGAGGCCATGGCGCAGGCGGCGGCGATCCTCGCCTTCGTCTCGCTGGAAAAGCCAGCGAGCAAGGACGCGATCTATCTCTTTGCCGGCATCGATGGCGCGCGCTTCAAGCGCCCCGTGGGTCCCGGGGATCAGCTGCACCTCGAAGCCGAACTGATGCGTGAGAAAAATGGCATCGGCAAATTCAGCGGCAAGGCCACGGTGGATGGCCAGTTGGTCGCGGAGGCCGAACTGCTTTGCGCCTACCGCCAGATCCCGGCCAAGGACTGCTGATGCCGCGTGTCCACCCGACCGCCATCATCGAGCAGGGCGCCGAACTCGCTGACGACGTCGAGGTCGGTCCATTCGCGATCGTCGGAGCCAAGGCGCGCATCGGCGCCGGCTGCCGGATCGCGGCGCACGCGGTGATTGCCGGCCGTACGACCCTCGGTCGTGGCAACCGCGTCTTCTCCCACGCCGTTCTCGGCGGCGAGCCGCAGGACAAGAAGTACGCCGGCGAGGACACTGCGCTTGTCATCGGTGATGACAACACCATCCGCGAGTTCTGCACGTTCAATACCGGTACCGTGCAGGACGGCGGCGTGACCCGCGTCGGCTCCAACAACTGGGTCATGGCCTATGTCCACATCGCGCACGACGTGCAGGTCGGCGACAACTGCATCCTCGCCAACAACGCCACGCTCGCCGGCCATGTAAAGCTGGGCGACTGGGTGATTCTCGGCGGCATGACCGGGGTCCATCAGTTCGTGCGGGTCGGTTCGCACGCGATGACGGGCGGGGGCTCTATCCTGCTACAGGATCTGCCGCCCTTTGTCATTTGCCAGGGCAATCCGGCAGCGCCGCATGGGCTCAATGGCGAAGGGCTCAAGCGCCGCGGCTTCGCGCCCGAGGCGGTGTCGCTCTTGCGCAAGGCCTACAAGACCATCTATCGCGAGGGACTGACGGTGGCCGAAGCGGTCGAGTCCCTGCGTCGCCTGGCAGCCGACGAGCCTGCGCATGCCGACCATGTCGAGCAGTTGCGCACGTTCGTGCTCGACAGCCAGCGCGGCATCGTTCGTTAGGCGGCGCGGGGCCGTCGCGCGATGAGTGCCGCCCGCATCGCCTTTGTCGCTGGCGAGGCGTCCGGCGACCTGCTGGCCGCACTCGTCCTGCCCGCGTTGCGCGCGCGCGATCCGCTGATCGAGTGCGCAGGCATCGCGGGCGATCGCATGATCGAGGCCGGTTGCATCCCCTGGCACCATGTCCGGGAGCTCTCCGTGCGCGGCTACACCGAGGTGCTGCGCCATCTGCCACGCCTGCTTCGGCTGCGCCATGCGCTCATCGAGCGCCTGATCGCCTGGCCAACGTCGCTTTACGTCGGGGTCGATGCGCCCGACTTCAACCTTGGTGTGGCGCGCCGGCTGCGCGCGCGCGGTGTGCCGACGATGCAGTTCGTCAGCCCCGCGATCTGGGCATGGCGTCCGCACCGGATCGAAAAGATCCGTGCCGCGGCCGATCACATGCTGCTGGTGTTCCCGTTCGAGCAGGCCATCTTCGATCGCGCCGGCATCCGCGCGACCTATGTGGGTCATCCGCTGGCGCGCAGCATCGCGCTTGAGCCCGACGCAGCAGCGGCGCGCGTGCGGCTGCAGTTGCCGGCGGACGTGCCCTTGGTCGCCGTTCTGCCAGGCAGCCGGCACGCGGAAGTGGCGTCGCTCGCGTTACCGTTTTTCGGCGCGGTGGCGCGCCTGCAGGCCAGCGACGCGCGGCTGCGGTGCGTCGTGCCGGTGGCCGCGCCCGAGCTGCGTGCGGCGCTGGAAACGGCACTGGCCGACAGCGGCGCCGATCGCGCGCGCACGCACCTGATCGGCGGCCGTTCGCACGATGCGATGGAGGCGGCCGACGTTGTGCTGGTCGCTGGCGGCACGGCCACGCTGGAAGCGATGTTGTTCAAGCGGCCGATGGTGACCGCCTATCGCGTGCCGGCGCTGACTGAGTGGATCACGCTGCGGCAGGCGATCATTCCGTACTTCAGCCTGCCCAACATCCTGCTCGGCCGCTTTGCCGTCCCCGAGTTTCTGCAGGAGATGGTTAGGCCCGATGCGCTTGCGAGTGCGCTGGCGCGCTTGCTCGAGGACGACCCCGGCAGGCGGCGGCTGCAGGCGCAGTTCGCCGAGCAGCATGACGCGTTGCGCCGGGACACCCCAGCGCTGACAGCCCAGGCCATCCTCGATACGCTGCGCGCGGCATGAACCCACCGTGCTCTCAACGCCATGAAGCGCGTCGCCGTCGCTGATCTGTTCGAGGCCCCGGCGCGGGCGGCAGGGCGCCTGGCCGGCGTGGATGAAGCGGGGCGCGGTCCGCTCGCAGGCCCGGTCGTGGCGGCGGCCGTCATCCTCGACACACGCCGGCGCATCGGTGGCCTGCGCGACTCCAAGGTCATGACGCCGAAGCAGCGCGAAGAGGTCGCGGCCGCGATCCGCGAGCGCGCCCTGTGCTGGGCTGTCGGCGAGGCGAGCGTCGAGGAGATCGACCGGATCAATATCCTGCAGGCCACGCTGCTGGCGATGCGTCGCGCGGTGGAGGCACTGCAGCCCTGCGCCGAGTTCGCGCTGATCGACGGCAACCAGCTCCCGCGTCTCGCCATTCCGGCGCGTGCGGTGATCGGTGGCGATGCGAGCGAGCCCGCCATTTCGGCCGCATCCATTTTGGCCAAGACGCACCGCGACGCCCAGATGCGTGCCTTAGATGCCGCGCATCCCGGTTACGGATTTGCCGAGCACGCGGGCTACGCGACGCCCGAGCACCTTGCGTCACTGCGCCGCCTCGGCCCCTGTGTTCTGCATCGGCGCTCATTTGCCCCGGTGCGTGAACTGCTCGACGGCACCGTGCGCCGCGAGGGTGGTGCGAGCACGGCCGCGGCATGAAGCGCATCACCTCCGACGCCAATCCCAGCTACCGGCGCTGGCTCAAGCTGGCAACACAGCCGCGCGCCGCGCGCGAACTTGGCGCCAGTCTTGCCGAAGGCGAGCATCTGGCGCTCGCCGTGCTGGGGGCAGGCGTGCCGATCGAAGCCGCCTTGGTGCGGGCCGGCAGTGGCAACCATCGCTTGCTGGCTTGCCTGCCAGCACAGGTGCCGCTGTTCGAGCTGTCAGCGGCACTGTTCGACCGCCTGGGCCTGGTGGAGCGCGGCATCGGCTTCGCCGTGGTGTTTGCCGTGCCGCCCGAAGCACCCGGGCCGGTGGCCGGCGATCTTGTCTACCTAGACGGCGTGCAGGACCCGGGCAATACGGGCGCGTTGCTGCGGGTGGCTGCTGCGGCCGGAGTCACGGACGTCTGGGCTGCCACCGGCGGCGCCGCCCTCTGGAGTCCCAAGGTGCTTCGCGCGGCGCAAGGCGCACACTTTGCGCTGCGCCTGCGCGAGAGCCTGGACGTGAACGCGCTGCAGCGCGACTTTCGCGGAACGCGCGTTGCAACGGTGCTGGAGGATGCGCTGCCGCTGTGGACGGCGCCGCTGCCAAACACGCCTGTCGCCTGGCTCATCGGCAGTGAAGGGCGGGGCCTGTCGATGGCGGCGGGCGCAGTGGCGGATATGCGGGTGCGCATCCCACTGGCGGCGGGCGTCGAGTCGCTGAATGTGGCCAGTGCCGCGGCGGTGTGCCTGTTCGAAAGGCAACGGCGTCGCACCGTCTGATGCGAGGGGCCGGCGCGGACACTGCCCGTAGCTGTCGTGCCGGCGCCGACGTGCGAACGTCGATCTAGCCGAAGCTGACGTCGACCACGATCATCTTGCCGGCCTTCTTCTCGAAGTCGATGAAGGTTTTCTCGTCGATCTGGTTCATGTTGTCTGGATCGAAGGTCTTGCGACGATAGACGAAGCGCACGCCGTCGGTGGCGAATTTTTCTACCGCCTCGGGTTTGCCCAGCTTGCTGGTGACTTCTTCCTCTGTCTTGTCGATGACAAGCCCGTGCAGGATGCCACGGCTGTAGCCCCGGCCGCCGTCGCAAGCGGTCATGAACAGGCTGACGAGCGCGACGGCAAGGCCAGCGATGAGCTTCTTGTGCAATGTGGTCATTGGATGTGCCCTCCCAGCTTTGGCGACCGTCTGCGCATTAGCGGCAGACTCGGCGGGCAGGATGCCAGCGGGTGCTGACAAAAGACTGACGATGCGGCCAGTCCTTGCGCAAGATCAGTAGGCGCGTCGCTCCAGTCGGACCTCCTGCATGATCGTGGCCGCGATCTCCTCGATCGACTTGGTCGTCGAGGACAACCAGCGTATGCCTTCGCGCCGCATCAGGCGCTCGGCGGCGGCCACTTCATGGCGGCAGTTCTCGATGGAGGCGTAGCGGCTGTTCGGGCGACGCTCGTTCCGCACCTCGGACAGGCGCTCGGGCGCAATCGACAAGCCAAAGAGCTTGGCCTTGAAGTTGGGCAGTGCGCTGGGCAGCGCATCGCGCTCGAAGTCCTCGGGGATGAGCGGGTAGTTGGCCGCCTTCAGGCCGTATTGCATGGCCAGGTACAGGCTGGTCGGCGTCTTGCCGCTGCGAGACACGCCCACCAGGATGACGTCGGCCTGCTCCAGCCCCTTGGAACTCTGGCCATCATCATGCGCGAGCGCATAGTTGATCGCCTCGATGCGTGCCTTGTACTCCTCGGAATCCGAAATGTTGTGCGAGCGGCCGATCGAGTGGCTCGACTTCATCCCGAGCTCATTTTCAAGCGGCTCGACGAAGGACTCGAACAGATCGAGCAGCAGCGCATCGGCGGCTTTGATCTCGGCATTCACCTGCGCATTGACCAGCGTGGAGAACACGATTGGGCGTTTGCCATCCCGCCGCCCGGCTTCCGCGATCTTCTGCACCGCCTCGCGTGCCTTCTCAGGCGCGTCGACGAAGGGTAGGCGTTGCTGCCGGTAGCGCAGGTTCTCAAACTGCGTCATGACGCTGTGGCCCAGCGTCTCGGCGGTGATGCCGGTGCCATCGGACACAAAGAACACAGTGCGCGCGAAGGCGCCATCGCGATCGGGCATGACTCGTCTCAAGGGATGGTGCACCGCACCGGTAAAATCTCACGGTGGTCGAGCTGGCCTGCAGCCGGGCCGCATGCCGGACGATTCTGGCACAGCGTCTGCCATTGACCTCGATGGCGCCGTTCAGGGCCGCGAGACAGCAAGCGAATCAACCAGGAGAACCCATGCAGCGCGGACACCACGTCCTTCCGTTCAGCCAGTTGCGCATGACCGACGTCGAGATGGTCGGCGGAAAGAACGCATCGCTGGGCGAGATGCTGAGCCAGCTGACCGCTGAGCACATCCGCGTGCCCGACGGCTTTGCGACGACCGCCGAAGCGTTCCGCCTGTTCCTGCGCGAGAACCAACTCGAAGAGCGCATCAACAGCCGCCTGGCGACGCTCGACGTGGACGACGTGAAGGCGCTGACCGCGGCCGGCAGCGAGATTCGCGGCTGGGTTGCCAACGCGCCACTGCCGGCCGAACTCGAGCAGGAGATCCGCAGCTTCTACACCTGGCTGAAGGCCGATGCGCCAGGAGACATCTCGATGGCGGTGCGCTCGAGCGCCACCGCCGAAGATCTGCCGGACGCCTCCTTTGCCGGACAGCAGGAGACCTATCTGAACGTGGTCGGCATCGAAGCGGTCCTCGACCGCATCCGCCACGTGTTTGCCTCGCTGTACAACGATCGCGCCATCGCCTATCGCGTCCACAAGGGCTTCGCGCACGCGGAGGTTGCACTGTCGGCCGGCGTGCAGCGCATGGTGCGCTCGGACAAGGGCGCGGCGGGGGTGATGTTCACCATGGACACCGAGTCGGGCTTCGACGGTGTCGTGTTCATTACCGCAAGCTACGGCCTCGGCGAGACGGTCGTGCAAGGGGCGGTCAACCCCGACGAGTTCTATGTCCACAAGCCCATGCTGGCGCAAGGCAAGTTTCCGATCATCCGCCGCACGCTGGGTTCCAAGCTCATCAAGATGGAGTTCGATCCGGCCGGTGCCGCTGGGCGCACCGTGCGCACGGTCGATGTGTCGGATGCCGAGCGCCGTCGGTTCTCCCTGACTGACGCGGACGTGCTCGAACTCGCCCGCTACGCCGTGACGATCGAGAAGCACTACGGTCGCCCGATGGACATCGAGTGGGGCAAGGACGGTGTCGACGGCAAGCTCTACATCCTGCAGGCGCGGCCCGAGACGGTGAAATCGCAAGCCGGCGCGCAGGTGCAGCAGCGCTTCAGGCTCAAGGGCCACTCGAAGATTCTTGCCACGGGTCGGGCGATCGGCCAGAAGATCGGCATCGGCCGCGTGCGTGTGATCAAGTCGGCCGATCAGATGGACCAGGTGGCTGCGGGCGACGTGCTGGTCACCGACATGACAGATCCCAACTGGGAGCCGGTCATGAAGCGTGCTGCTGCCATTGTCACCAACCGCGGCGGGCGCACCTGCCATGCCGCCATCATCGCGCGTGAGCTCGGCATTCCCGCCGTCGTGGGCTGCGGGGATGCAACCGACGCGCTCGCCGCGGCGGGCGATGTGACCGTGTCCTGCGCCGAGGGCGACACCGGCAACATCTACGAGGGCCGGCTCGAGATGGAAGTCGAGACGATCAAGCAGGGCGATCTGCCCAAGATCCCGGTCAAGATCATGATGAACGTCGGCAATCCGCAGCTGGCGTTCGACTTCCAGTCGCTGCCCAATTCCGGCGTGGGGCTGGCGCGGCTGGAGTTCATCATCAACAACAACATCGGCGTGCATCCGAAGGCCGTGCTGGACTACCCGAACATCGACGCCGATCTCAAGCGCGCAGTGGAGTCACTGGCCTTTGGCTACAACAGCCCGCGCGAGTTCTTCGAAGCGCGGCTGGCCGAGGGGATCGCGACCATTGCGGCGGCCTTCTGGCCCAAGCCCGTCATCGTTCGGCTGTCGGACTTCAAGAGCAACGAGTACAAGAAGCTCATCGGCGGTTCGCGCTACGAGCCGGACGAAGAAAACCCCATGCTCGGCTTCCGCGGCGCCTCGCGCTACATCGCCCCCAGCTTCGCCGAGTGCTTCCGCATGGAATGCACGGCATTGAAGCGCGTGCGACAGACCATGGGCCTGACCAATGTCGAGATCATGGTGCCCTTCGTGCGCACGCTGACCGAAGCACGGCGCGTGACGGAGCTCCTTGCGCAAAACGGCCTCACGCGCGGCGAGCATGGGCTGCGCCTGATCATGATGTGCGAGGTGCCGAGCAACGCCGTGCTCGCGCACGAGTTCCTCAAGTACTTCGACGGCTTCTCGATCGGCTCGAACGACCTCACGCAGCTGACCCTCGGCCTGGACCGTGACTCAGGCCTCGTGGCCGAAGGGTTCGACGAGCGCGACCCTGCCGTGAAGAGCCTGCTCGCGCAGGCCATCAAAGCCTGCCGCAGCGAAGGCAAGTACGTCGGCATCTGCGGCCAAGGGCCGTCGGACCACGCCGACTTTGCGCACTGGCTGATGGAGCAGGGCATCGAGTCGATCTCGCTCAATCCCGACACGGTGGTCGAGACCTGGAAGCGGTTGGCGCGGTAGCGAGTGCAGTAGCGAGCGCGGACCGTCTGCGTCGGCGCGCGCTAGGACGAGTCCCGAACGCTGGCCTTCGACTTCGGTGAACCACGGCCGCGAAACGAGCTGAGGGATGCGGCTGTCGTCCCGCAGACTGGGTTCGAGACGCTCCGGGTTGGTCAACGCGAGCTTGCCCCACAGCAAGGGCGGCAGCTGCTGGGCGCGGGCCGGGGCGATCCAGGTGAACAGGCTCAGCGGCGCGGCGAGCCGGCGCTCGTCGCTGGCGAACGTGGTTAGCAGGCGCGACCAGTGCAGCTGCGAGCCCTGGGTGTAGAGCAGGTTCAGCAGTTCGGGCCAGTCGCGGCGGTCGCGCTGCACGACGTGCGGCTTGCTTTGCAGGACGTCCTCCGGCGACAGCAGGTGTAGCTCCACGGCATGTAGATCGACGCGCGCGCCACCGCTGAGCCAGCTGCGCTCCACGCCGTAGTGGGCGTGTCCGTGCAGGGCGAGGCGCGCCCGGGGCGGCAGCGGCGCCGAGCGCGTCGATCGCCAGAACGTGCACTTCGTCGCGCATGGACTCGCCGGACGGCACGCGTCGCACGAAGGCATCGGTGGCATCGCGCCGCGCTTGCGTTGGCACATCGCCCATGATGTGGATGCATCCAGCCGAAACGACCACTGGGATGTCCTGCGCGCCAACCGCTTCAGCTTGCGCGAGCGCTTCCCGCAGCTTTGCCAAGCGGTACTGAAACTCGCTGTCCATGGGGCCATTGGCAAACCGCTGGCCTGCCGTATGACAGGCGTCCGGCGTTTGGCGACTGGCGTTGTGCGGGCAGCGTGGCGCGGACAGGCGTTGGAGCTTGCTTCGGCCCGACGTCCGTCCCGTCGGTGCAGTTATTTGGCTCGGCCTTGCGCGTTACTTGCGGCGCGCGCTCGTTGTAACGGGCGGCGGCGCGACGGTCTCGGCAGGCGGCGCGGGTCGGCCGCCTGCCTGCGCGCCGAGCGCCTTGAACACCGTGCGCAGCAACTGGAGCCGGGTGTCCAGGCTGGGCGTCTTCTGCTCGATGCGCAGCTTGTCGGGGCCGGCCAGGCGCATGTGCTTCTCGCGCTGGATCAGGCGGATCAACTGCGCCGGGTCGATCGGCGGATTTGGGATGAAGGTGATCGCGATCGCCTCGCCGGAGGCGTCGATCTTCTTGATGCCCAGTGTTTCGGCCGCCAGGCGCAGGCGATGGGTGTCGATCAGCGCCTTGGCGGGCTCGGGGAGCTTGCCGTAGCGATCGACGATCTCTTCCTGCAAGGCGTACAGGCCGTCCTCGCCATCGCAGCTCGCCAGCTTCTTGTACAGCGACAGGCGGTGATGGACGTCGCAGATGTAGTCCGCAGGCAGCAGCGCCGGGACGTGCAGGTTGATCTCCGTGACCGCCTGCAGCGGCGCCATCAGATCGGGCTCGCGCCCGGAACGCAGCGCCCGGACCGCGGCGTTGAGCATCTGAGAGTACAGGTCGAAGCCGACCTCCTGCATGTTGCCGCTCTGGTTCTCGCCCAGCACCTCGCCGGCGCCGCGGATCTCGAGATCGTGCATGGCCAGATAGAAGCCGCTGCCCAGTTCTTCCAGCGTCTGGATCGCCTCCAGCCGCTTCTCGGCGTTCTTGGTGACCGCGCCTTCATCCGGGATCATCAGGTAGGCATAGGCTTGGTGGTGCGAGCGGCCCACGCGGCCGCGCAGCTGATGCAGCTGCGCCAGACCGAACTTGTCGGCACGATGGATGATGATGGTGTTGGCGCTCGGCACGTCGATGCCGGTCTCGATGATGGTGGTGCACAGCAGGACATTGAAGCGCTGCTGGTAAAAGTCGCGCATCACGCGCTCGAGCTCGCGTTCGCCCATCTGGCCGTGCGCGATCTCGATGCGCGCCTCGGGCACCAGCTCTGCGAGTCGGGCCCGGCGGTTCTCGATGGTCTCGACCTCGTTGTGCAGGAAGTAGATCTGCCCGCCGCGCTTGAGCTCGCGCAGACAGGCCTCGCGGATCAGCGAGGCCGTCTCCTTGCGCACGAAGGTCTTGATCGCCAGCCGGCGCTGCGGCGCGGTGGCAATCACGCTGAACTCGCGAATGCCCTCCATGCTCATCGCCAGCGTGCGGGGGATCGGCGTGGCGGTCAGCGTCAGCACGTCGACTTCGGCGCGCAGCGACTTCAGCCGCTCCTTTTGCCGCACGCCGAAACGGTGTTCCTCGTCGATGATGACCAGGCCCAGGCGGTCGAAGCGGATCTCGGGCGTCAAGAGCTTGTGGGTGCCGATCACGATGTCGATGGTGCCGGCGTTGATGCCGGCCACGGCCTCGGTCACCTCCTTGGGCGAGCGGAAGCGTGAGAGCTCGACGATACGGATGGGCCAGTCGGCAAAGCGGTCGCGGAAGGTCTGCGCATGCTGCTCGGCCAGCAGCGTGGTGGGGCAGAGCACGGCCACCTGCTTGCTGCCCGCCACGGCGACGAAGGCCGCGCGCAGCGCCACCTCGGTCTTGCCGAAGCCGACGTCGCCGCACACCAGCCGGTCCATTGGGAAGCCGGCGCGCATGTCCTTGAGCACCGCCTCGATGGCCGCTTGCTGGTCGGGTGTCTCCTCGAAGCCGAAGCCCTCGGCAAAGAGCTCGTAGTCCCCGGGCTTGAACTCGAACGCGTGGCCCTTGCGCGCGGCGCGCATGGCGTAGAGATTGAGCAGCTCGGCCGCGGTGTCGCGCACCTGCTTGGCGGCCTTCCTCTTGGCCTTGTCCCAGTCGCCGCCGCCCAGGTGATGCAGCGGTGCGGCATCCGGATCCGCGCCGCTGTAGCGCGAGATCAGATGCAGTTGCGCCACCGGCACGAAGAGCTTGGCGTCGTTGGCGTAGTGCAGTTCGAGGAACTCGGCAGGACCGGAAGTTTCGTCACCCCCCAGGTCCATCATCGCCAGGCCACAGTAGCGGCCGATGCCGTGCTCCACATGAACCACCGGATCGCCGACCTTCAGCTCCGCGAGGTCACGGACCATCGCCTCGACGTTGGAGGCGCGCTCGCGGCCGCGGCCGCGGTTGCGGCGCGGGCTGGCCGCGTACAGCTCGCTCTCGGTGAGGATCGAGAGGCGCTGCTCGGCCAGCACGAAGCCCTGCTGCACCGGGCCGACCCCCAGCGACAGCGGTGCGTCGGCGTTCAGGAAAGCGTTGAAGTCGGCGTTGTCGGCAAACGGCAGCGCGAAGTCGCGCAGCATCTGCGCGATGGTCTCGCGGCGGCCGTGTGAATCGGCCAGCAGCAGCGCGCGGCCGCCGTCGAGCGACAGCCGGTCGATGAAGCTGCGCAGCCGCGCGAGCGGATCGTCGGCCTTGCGGTCCACGGCCAGATCGGGCAGCGCGCCGAAGGCCTGCGCGCCGGCGCCCGGCGCCTCGCCGGCGCCGAGCGCCACCCGCGCATGCGCCTTGGCGACGGTGAAGAACTCCTCCACCGACATGAACAACTTCGCGGGCGGCAGGCAGGGGCGTTCGCGGTCCTTGGCCAGGAACCGGTAACGCTCGCTGGTCTCGGTCCAGAACCGCTGGGCGGCCGCCTCGATCGGACCGTGCAGGACCAGTTGCGCGTCCGGTGGCAGGTAGTCGAACAGCGTGGCCGTTTGATCGAAGAACAGGGGCAGGTAGTACTCGATGCCGGCACTGGCGATGCCGCTGCCGATGTCTTTGTAGATGCCGACTCGGCTCGGATCGCCTTCGAACACCTCGCGGAAGCGGCCGCGAAACGCGGCGCGCGCGGGCTCGTCGAGCGGGAACTCGCGGCCAGGCAGCAAGCGCACATCCGGCACCGGGTACAGGCTGCGCTGCGAATCCGGATCGAAGGCCTTGATGGTCTCGACCGTGTCATCGAAGAGGTCGAGCCGGTACGGCAGCTTCGATCCCATGGGATAGAGATCGATGAGACCGCCGCGCACGCTGAACTCGCCAGGGGCCACGACCTGCGAGACGTGCTGATATCCGGCCAGCACCAGCTGCTCGCGCAGCCTCTCGCCGGCCAGACGCTGTCCCTGCTTGAAGAAGAAGGTGTGCCGAGCGATGTAGCTCTGCGGGCAGAGGCGGTACAGCGCCGTCGTGGCCGGCAGGACCAGGACGTCCATCACGCCCGGGCCAGCCTGGTCCAGATTGCCCAGCCGATACAGGGCCTCCAGCCGCTCGCTCACCAGGTCCTGATGCGGGGACAGGATGTCGTACGGCAGGGTCTCCCAGTCCGGAAACGGGTGGGTCGTCAGTTGCGGCTCGAAGTAGGCAAGCTCCTCGACCAGTCGCTGCGCATCATGCGGATCGGCGCTGATGACGACGGTGAGCTGGCCGCGGCGGCGCGCTTCGGCCGCCAGGTGCGAGATCAGCAGCGCGTCGGCCGAGCCCGGCGGACACGGCAGGGCAAAGCGGGACCCTGCCGCAAGACGCGGCACGGCGAGATCGACCAACGGCCCGCTGCGGGCGACCGTGTCCACTGGAGGCTTTGAATGCTGGAAAAAATCGCGGCGGAGGCGAGTCACGTCGTCTGACGCAGCTCGCGGTCCGCCGCTAACGCCTGGCTATTATAAGAGTCGCTTCATCGCCGATCTGCCACCTTGCAAGCCACGCCGCCCCGTATCCATGCCCTGATCCCGGCCGCGGGCACGGGATCGCGCATGGGAGCCGGTCTGCCCAAGCAGTATCTGGATCTGGCGGGCCGCAGTCTGCTTGAGCGCGCGGCGGCGGTGCTCGCAGCGGTCGAGCGCATCGCGCAGGTGCTCGTGGTCACGGCCCCGGATGACGAGCGCGCTGAACAGCTGCCGTTCGATCGCAAGGTTCGATGTGTGGCCCGCGGCGGCGCGACGCGGGCGGCAACGGTGCGTGCCGGACTCGATGCGCTGCAAGCCAACGACGACGACTGGGTGCTGGTGCACGATGCCGCGCGCGCCTGCCTGACACGCGAGGAAGTCGATCACCTGATCGACGTTCTGCGCGATGATCCGGTCGGCGGCCTGCTTGCGATGCCGGTGGCCGACACGCTGAAGCTGGGCGATGACGCGGGCCGCATTGAACACACCGTGCCGCGCGAACGCATGTGGCGCGCTGCCACGCCGCAGATGTTCCGTGTCGGGCTGCTGCGTACGGCGCTCGACGCGCCGGGCATGCTGGCGCGGGCGACCGACGAAGCGAGTGCGATCGAAGCACTGGGCCACGCGCCGCGCCTGGTCGAGGGGCGCGTCTCGAACATCAAGATCACGACGCCGGACGACCTGGTGCTGGCGCGCGCCATCCTGGCGGGGAGAGCCGAGCAATGATTCGCGTGGGGCAGGGCTTCGATGTGCATGCGCTGGTACCAGGCCGGCGGTTGGTGCTTGGTGGCGTGGAAATCGAGTTCGTGGTTGAGGGGCAGACGCTGGGCCTGCTTGGCCATTCGGATGCCGATGTGCTGCTGCACGCCATCACGGACGCCGTGCTGGGCGCCGCCGGCATGGGCGACATCGGTCGGCAGTATCCGGACACGGATGACGCCCACAAGGACGCGGATAGCTGGCAACTGCTCAAGGCCGTCGCGGCACGCGTGCGTGCGGCCGGCTGGCGGTTGGAAAACCTCGACTGCACGGTGATCGCGCAGCGGCCCAAGATCGCGCCGCATGTCGCGGCGATGTGCGCGCGCATTGCCACGGCCTTGGACATTGAGCCGGCGGCGGTGAACGTCAAGGGCAAGACGACCGAGTACCTGGGCTTCACAGGCCGGGGCGAGGGCATTGCGGCGATGGCGGTGGCGCTGTTGCGGCGGTCCTGAGCGGCGATCAGTCCTCACTGTCATCCGACGAGCAACCGCGGCTGTCCTCGAACGGCAAGCGGGCGCAGGCCAAATGGTTCGAACACGTCAACCGGGCAAGGTTGCCGCATCAGGTCCGCGGGGTGTCCAAGCGTCAAATGGCCCTAGGTTGGCAGCCGTAACGCCGCACGCAAGCCCGACCGCCCATCCGTACGTGCTGTGAGGGTAAAGCGCCCGCCATGCAGGCGCGCGATGCGCTCGACAATGGCCAGTCCGAGCCCGGCGCCCTTGGCTTGGCTGCGCGCGGTGTCACCGCGCTCGAATGGCCGCAGCAGCCGATCATGGTCCTTGACATCGATGCCCGGCCCTTCGTCACTGACGGCAAGTACCACTTCGCGGCCCTCGCGCCGCAGCTGCACCGAAAGCCGCAACTGCCCATCGGGCGAGCGCCCGTAGCGCGTGGCATTGGTCGCAAGGTTGTCGATCGCGCGCTCAAGCTCGGTGCGGTACACGCTACCGTGCAAACCCTCCTCCACCTCGGTCTCGATGGTCGCGGCTGGCAGGCGCAGCCGCGCGACTGCATCGCTTACCAGTTGCGACAGGTCCGCCTCGTCCTTGGGCTGCTGCGGCCGTTCCCGCGCGTAGTCGAGAAACTGCCGCACGATGGTGTCCATCTGTTCGATGTCGCCCGCCATTGCCGCACGCGCTTCCTCGGGCAGATCATTGACCTCGAGTTCGAGGCGCAGGCGCGCCAGCGGCGTGCGCAGATCGTGCGAGATGCCGGCCAGCAGCACCGCGCGATCCTGCTCGATCTGCGTCAAGTCGCTCACCATTCGGTTGAAGCTCTGGTTGACCGCACGGATTTCGGCTGGGCCCTGCTCGGGCAGGGGCGCCGGCGCGCGGCCCGCGCCCAACTCTCGCGCGGCCCTGGTCAGCCGCGCCAGCGGGCGATTGACCGCGGCGCTGATGGTCGCCGCCGCCAGCAAGGCGAGCAACGTGGACAGCAGCGCCCACCGAACCCAGGCGCCGCCGGCTTGCCGGGCGAGCGGGTCGCGGTCGATAAAGACCCAGTACGCGTCCTCATCGATGTTGAACGAAACCCAGATGCCGCGAATGCCGTTGACCTCCTCGATCAGGCGCGTTTGCGGACCCAGGCGGTCGCGAATTCTTTCGATCGCCAGGCGGACGACCGGCGTGTCCGGGAACGGGCGCACCATATCGTCGGCTTCCACCGGCACGATGCGGATGCCCTCGTTGTCGGCGAGTTCCGCCAGCAGTTCCCGGCGGATGGCCGGGTCGGAGTACAGCAGCGCGCTGCGCGTCACGTTCACCGTGGAGATGACCTGCTGCGCAATCTGCCGCGCCCGCGGCTCGCGCTCGAAGACGCGGAAGCTGAACAGCGTGGCGGCCAGGCAGCCGATGATCAGCAGCACGATCAAAAGGAAGGTCCGCCAGAAGAGGGGCGGCGACGGGATTTGCATTGGGTAATGGCGATCTGCGGTCAGCAATGAGTGGTGAGCGTGCGTCGGCGGAGATGTCCGACGCCACCGGTCACCCGCCGCCCGTCACAGAGTCATTGATCCGGCACGAAGACGTAGCCTAGGCCCCACACTGTCTGGATGTACCTGGGCTTGGAAGGATCCGGCTCGATCATCTTGCGCAGGCGCGAGATCTGCACGTCGAGCGCGCGGTCGAAGGCCTCGTATTCGCGGCCGCGCGCCATTTCCATGAGCTTCTCGCGCGACAGCGGCATGCGCGGATGGCGCGCAAACACCTTCAGCACCGCGAACTCGCCGGTGGTCAGCGGCACGTCCGCGCCATCTTTGCGCAGCGTTCGCGTGCTCAGATCCAGTTCGAATTCGCCAAACCGAACGCTGGCTGCTCCCTGCGCCGGGGCGCCGGGGGGTTCGTCGGCACCTTTGCGCCGCAGGACCGCACTCATGCGTGCCAGTAGCTCGCGCGGGTTGAACGGCTTGGGCAGGTAGTCATCGGCGCCCATTTCAAGCCCAATGATGCGATCGACGTCCTCGCCCTTGGCGGTCAGCATGATGACCGGCGTCGCGTCGTTGCTCCCGCGCAGACGCCGCAGGATCGACAGGCCGTCCTCGCCGGGCATCATCAGGTCCAGGATCAGCACGTCGTAGCGCTCGCGCAGCCAGAGCTTGTTCATCGCCTGCGCGTTCTCCGCGGTGTAAACGGCGAACCCGTTGTCGTTCAGATAGCGGCGCAGCAGGTCGCGTAGGCGTGGATCGTCATCGACGACGAGGACTTTGGGCGGACCGGAGCGATTCATGGCATTGATCGAAAAGTCGCGACGTGGGCGATGCTATGGAAGACAACGCGTGGTCCAAGCGCTTCTACAAGCGGTTACACAATTTACCCCTAGCGGAGCCGATTGATGCCCGCGCGTTTTCGCACCCGGCGACACTGTGCCTAAGATGCGGTCCATGCCCTTGCGATTCTTGGTCAGGCTGCCGAATGCGCTGCACTCAGCGCTGGGGCTTGCGCTCGCGGCCGTGACTCTGGCCGCCGTTGCGGTGCCTGCGCTCGCGCAGACGAGCCCCGCGCCAGAGCAGCGCGAACAGCGCTGGAAGCAGTTGTCGCCCGAGCAACGACAGCAGATCTGGCGCGGCATGACACCAGAACAGAAAGGCGAGGCCTTTCGCAACCTGACACCGGAGCAGCGCGAGCGTCTGCGCGAGCGCATGCTGGAACGTCGCGCCGAGCGCATTGGCGAGGGGCGTCGGCTGACGCCCGAGGAGCGGCAAAAGCTGCGCGACCAGATCAACGAGGCCAACCGCGACCTGCGCAATCGACCGATGTCCGAGCATCGACCCGGCCAGCGACCGCCTGCGGCGGAGCGATAGGGTCACGCCGATCATGCATCGCTGCTCTCCCACATTGCTCGCGCTCGACACCGCCACTGAGTTTTGCTCGGTCGCGTTGCTGCGCGCCGGCCAGGTGCACGTTCGCGCTGAGCACGTGGGGCAGCGCCATTCGGAGCGGCTGCTGCCCATGGCACAGGCGCTGCTGGCCGATGCGTCGGTGACCTTGGCGGACGTCGACGCGCTTGCATTCGGTGCGGGGCCTGGTTCTTTCACGGGTCTGCGCATCGCCTGTGGCGCCGCGCAGGGGCTTGCCTTTGGGCTGGACTGCCCAGTGCTGCCGGTCGGCAACCTCCGTGCACTGGCTGCTCGCGTGCTCGTCCAGGACACGCAGGCGCGCATCATCGGTGTGGCGATCGATGCTCGCATGAACGAGATTTATTGGGCCGCGTACCAGCTCGATGCCGGCCGACTGCGCGAACTCGCGCGGCCCGCCCTGTCGACGCCACAGGCTTGCGCGGATGAGCTCACCAATTGCGGCGTCAATGCCATCGGCGGCAATGCCCTGTCGGTGCCCGGGACCCACTGGCCGCAGGCGGCGCGTCGCTGGGCCGAGGCGCGTGCGGACGCTGGCGACATCGTGCGACTGGCCGCCGAGGACTGGGCTGCGGGTCGTGCGGTGCCAGCCGCCGAAGCGGCACCGCTGTATGTGCGCGACCGCGTCGCGCAGACCATCGCAGAACGCCGCATGACAGCGGCGCAGGCATCATGAGCGCCGTGGTGCGGCCGAGCGAGGAGCAGTTCACGCCGATGTCGGCACGCGACATCGACGAGGTCGTCGCGATCGAAAGCGTGGTCTATCCGTTTCCGTGGACCCGCGGCAACTTTGTTGACGCCCTTCAGGCAGGGTACAGCTGCTGGACCATGCGCGCCGCCGAAAGTGAGTTGCTTGCGTACTCGATCGTGATGCTCGCCCTGGACGAGGCGCACTTGCTCAATCTCAGTGTTGCGGCCCGCGCGCATCGGCTGGGCTACGGCTGGCGCATGCTCGATTTCATGGCGCAGCAGGCGCGCGATCATGGTGCTCGCACGATGATGCTGGAGGTGAGGCCGAGCAACCAGCCCGCTCAGCGCCTGTATGCGAGATACGGCTTCGAGCGCATCGGCATGCGCCGCGGCTACTATCCCTCGCACGGCGGTCGCGAAGACGCCGTTGTCATGCGCATTTCACTGTGAGGACGTGGCCGTGAACGCCGAGCAACGACGCGAAGTGCTCTGGCACGCCATGGGCGCGGGGCCGCTTTGGCGAACACGCGCCGCGGCGACTCATCCAACGGTAACGCAAGCGTCCGCATCGCCGATGCTGCCCTCGCAGGAGGCCTGCCCGGCGGTTCAGCCGCTCGCGACCGATCCGCGCGCTGGCGCGATCGCGCGCATGGACTGGGACGAGCTCGCAGCGACGGTCGCCGGCTGCATGGCCTGCGGCCTGTGCAAGACGCGCAAGAACACGGTGTTCGGCGTCGGGCATCGCCAGGCGCAGTGGATGCTGATCGGTGAGGCGCCGGGCGCCGATGAGGATGCGCGCGGTGAGCCGTTTGTTGGTCAGGCCGGCAAGCTGCTCGACAACATGCTCGCCTCGGTCGGACTGAGCCGCGCCGATGCTGCCCAACAGAGCGTCTACATCGCCAACGTGCTCAAGTGCCGGCCGCCGGGCAACCGCAATCCCGAGCCCGAGGAAGTGGCGCTGTGCGAGCCGTTTCTCAAGCGTCAGGTGGCGCTGGTGCAGCCGCGGGTGATCGTCGTGATGGGCCGCTTTGCGGCGCAGGCCCTGTTGGGCACGGACGCCACGATTGCCAGCCTGCGCGGTCGATTGCACGAGGTGCGCATTGACGGCCGATTGATTCCCGTCATCGTCACCTATCACCCGGCCTATTTGCTGCGTAATCTGGCCGACAAGGCCAAGAGTTGGGCCGACCTGTGCCTGGCCCAGGGCGTGCTGCAAAAAAGCCTCGCGATGTCGGAGCCACGCCAGTGAAGATCGACGGCGTCGAGGTCGTCATCGAGGGTAGCGGACTGCCGATCGTTCTGCTGCACGGGTGGCCCGACACCCATCACGTGTGGGACGGGCAGGTCGCGGCGCTCAAGGGGCAGTACCGCTGCATCCGGTTCACCTTGCCGGGCTTCGAGCGCGGAAGCGCGCGCCGCAGCCACACCCTCGACGAGATCGTCGCGCTGATCCACAAGGTCGTCGAGCAGGTGGCGGGCGGTCCCGCAATGCTCTTGTTGCATGACTGGGGATCGTTTTTCGGCTACCAGTACGCGCTCCGACATCCCGCGCAGGTGCGGCGCATCGTCAGCGTTGACATCGGGGATGCCGGTTCACCCCGTCACGTGGCTGAACTGAGCGCCCCGGCGAAGGCATTCACCGTGGGCTACCAGGTCTGGCTTGCGCTGGCGTGGCGCGTGGGCGGCGGCGTCGGTGACGGCATGGCGCGCTGGATGGCGCGGCGCGCTGGCGCGAGGAGCGACTTCGACCGAATCACGGCCAACATGGGCTGGCCCTACGACCAGCAGTGGTTCAGAGGCGGTTTTCACAAAGCCCAGCTGTTTCGCCCAAGCTGCCCGATGCTGTTCATCTACGGCACCCGCAAGGCGTTCATGTTCCATTCGAGCGCCTGGGTGGCCGAGGTCGGCGCGCGTCCTGGCAGTGCCGTCCTGGCGCTGCCCACCAGCCATTGGGTGATGTGTGACGCGCCGGCCGAGTTCAATGCGGCGGTGATCGACTGGCTGGCGCGCTGACGCCGGTGGTGACGTCAGCGGAACGCGGCAAATCCACGCGTCAATGCGCGCGGTGCTGCCCGATGTCCTGGGTCCAGTCGCGCTCGCGCATGTTCAGCCGATGCTTGAGCATCACGGACAGCATGGCGCCGGCCACGAACAGGCCGAAGAGCACGATGATCGCCTCGATCCGCAAGTTGAGCCAGATGAGCGTCGCATAGACACCAAGCATCGCCAGGATGCTCAGGTTCTCGTTGAAGTTCTGCACCGCGATCGAGTGGCCGGCGGAGAGCAGCACGTGGCCGCGGTGCTGCAGCAGCGCATTCATCGGCACGACAAAATAACCAGCCAGCGCACCAACCACCACCATGACGAGCGCTGCGCCGATGGCGCCCCATGTGATGATGGCCGCCCCAACGCTGATGCCGCCGCTGGGAAGCCGCGAGAAGTCGATGAAGGACAGGCTGGCGACCAGCAGGCCCATGGCCACGCCCACCGGCAGGACCGACAGCGCGCGCTTGAGCGAGACCCGCGCGGCGGCCCACACCGAGCCGATCGCGATGCCGATGGCGACCACGGCCTGCAAGATGGCGCCTTGTGACAGCGACATGCCCAAAGCCTGCTCCGACCATTTGAGAACGATGAATTGCAGCGTGGCACCCGCGCCCCAGAACAGCGTGGTGACCGCCAGCGAAATCTGGCCGAGCTTGTCGCGCCAGAGCACGCCCAAACAGTGCGCAAAGTCGGCGAACAGGCGCACTGGACTGGCTGACTGTTTGGCGTAGCGCGCGCCCGTGTCCGGGATGAAGAGGTTGACGATGGCCGCGATCGCATAGAGGCAGCCGACCACGGCGATTGCCGCCTCGGCCGCGTTGTCGAGGTCGTAGTCGATGACTGGGACGTCGATGGTCAGCAGCATGGCCGCGACCTTCGGCGACACCAGGATGCCGCCGACGACGAAGCCCATGATGATGGAGCCGACCGTCAGGCCCTCGATCCAGCCGTTGGCCACCACCAACTTTTCTGGTGGCAGCAGCTCGGTGAGGATGCCGTACTTGGCGGGTGAGTACGCGGCCGCGCCGAGCCCGACCACGGCGTAGGCGAGCAGCGGATGCAGGCCCAGGAACATCAGGGCGCAGCCGCTGATCTTGATCGTGTTGGTGATGAGCATGACGCGGCCCTTGGGCATCGAGTCGGCAAAGGCGCCGACGAAGGCAGCCAGGACCACGTAGCTCACAAAGAAGAACAGCTTGAGCATCGGCGTCATCCACTCCGGCGCGTTGATGTCGCGCAGCAGGGCGATGGCGCAGATCAGCAGGGCGTTGTCGGCCAGCGACGAGAAGAACTGCGCGGCCATGATCGTGTAGAAGCCGCGGTTCATTGCACGGTGGTCGCGATCTGCGTGGCGAGCGGAGACAAAGCCTGACGCAAAGGTGTAGGTGGGGACACGGCCTCCGCAAGCGCGCGTGCGGGCACGCGTGGGAGCCGAGGTCTTATATCACGCAGGTTTGCTTGGCCGTGGGTTGCGGCCGATCAAGCCTCACTCCGCTGATCACGCCCGGTCAGTATTCTTGCCGCCGTTGTCATCCGACCCGTCGTCATCGTGCCCCGGCCCATCGAAGCGCTAGTTCACCTGGACGCCATCGCGCAAAACTTTGCTGCGGTGCGAGAGCGCGCTCGTGGACGCAAGATCTGGGCGGTGGTCAAGGCCAATGCCTATGGGCACGGCCTGGAGCGGGTGCTGCGTGCGCTGGATGCGGCCGACGGACTTGCCTTGCTCGATCTGGCAGAGGCCGCACGCGCGCGCGCGGCTGGCTGGCGCAAGCCCATCGTGCTGCTCGAAGGTGTCTTTCAGCCCGCGGACCTCGATGAGGTGGTGCGCTTGCGTCTCACGGTCACCGTGCACGAGCCGCGGCAGCTCGAGTGGCTGGCACACGCGCGTCCAGCGAGCCCAATCGACGTGTACCTGAAGGCCAATACCGGCATGAACCGGCTCGGCTTCGCAGGCGAGGCGGGTCAACGCGCATTGCAGGCGCTGCAGGCGCTTCCTCAGGTTCGCGTGGCCGCCGTTGCGATGCACTTTGCCAATGCCGATGCGCCTGCCGACTACACCGGCGCCGCGCGTGCCGAACAGCAGTGGCAGCGATTCACTCAGACCTTTTCGGACTGGCGCGGTGAGCGCAGCGTGTCCAACTCTGCGGCGCTGTTTCTGCGCGACGACATCAAAGACCACTGGGTGCGGCCCGGCATCGCCCTCTATGGCGGCACGCCAGTGACGGGCACGCCTGCCTGCGCCTTCGGCCTGCGGGCGGCGATGACGCTGCGCTCGCGCCTGATCGCCGCGCAGTCGGTCGCGGTGGGCCAGGGGGTCGGCTATGGCAGCCGCTGGGTGGCGCGGCGGCCGACCCGTGTCGGCATCGTCGCCTGCGGTTATGCCGACGGGTACCCGCGCCATGCGCCGGACGGCACGCCCGTCCTGGTCGCTGGCCGGCGCGTGCCGATCGCCGGCCGGGTGTCGATGGACATGCTCACGGTCGATCTCACCGAGGCACCGCACGCTGAGGTTGGGTCGCCCGTCGAACTCTGGGGCGCGCGCTTGCCGATCGATAGCGTGGCAGAGGCGAGCGGCACTGTGGGCTACGAACTGATGTGCGCGTTGGCGCCGCGCGTGCCCGTGCGGGTGCTCGATGCGACCGACAAAGAAGAGGGCGACGCGCATGGCTAAGGCTAAGACCCAGTACGTGTGCAGCGAGTGCGGCGGCACTTCGGTCAAGTGGCAGGGCCAGTGTCCGCATTGCAGTGCGTGGAACTCGCTGGCCGAGGCACGCATCGAGTCCACTGACAAGAGTGCCAACCGCTTCGCCGCATTGGCCGGCACGAGCCAGGTGCAGACCTTGGGCGCGGTTGAGGCGCGCGAGATGCCGCGCCGCTCGACCGGCCTCGAGGAGTTCGATCGCGTGCTGGGCGGCGGTCTGGTCGAGGGTGGCGTGGTGCTGATCGGCGGCGACCCGGGCATTGGCAAGTCCACGCTGCTGCTGCAGGCGCTGGCGGCAATGTCGGACAAGGGCAACGCTCAGGTGCTGTACGTCAGCGGCGAGGAGTCCGCGGCGCAGGTGGCGCTGCGTGCGCGGCGGCTTGGCGTGGATGGCAAGAAGCTGCGCCTCTTGGCCGAGATCGGGCTGGAGCGGATCCAGGTCACGCTCGCAGAGGAAAAGCCGCAGGTCGCCGTGATCGACTCGATCCAGACGTTGTACTCGGCCGAACTGCAGTCCGCGCCCGGGTCGGTTGCTCAGGTACGCGAGTGCGCGGCGCAACTGACGCGCGTGGCCAAGCAGTCGGGCGTGAGCCTGGTGTTCGTCGGCCACGTGACCAAGGAAGGCGCGCTCGCCGGCCCGCGCGTGCTCGAGCACATGGTCGACACGGTGCTTTACTTCGAGGGCGACGCGCACTCGAGCTTCCGGCTGGTGCGGGCGATCAAGAACCGCTTTGGCGCGGTGAATGAACTCGGCGTTTTCGCGATGACCGACCGCGGGCTCAAGGGCGTGGCCAATCCGTCGGCGCTGTTCCTCTCGCAACATGATGCGCAAGTGGCAGGCTCCTGCGTGCTGGTCACGCAAGAGGGCACGCGACCGCTGCTGGTCGAACTGCAGGCCCTGGTCGACGCCGCACACGTGCCCAACCCCCGCCGGCTTAGCGTTGGCCTCGATCAGCAGCGACTCGCGATGCTGCTGGCCGTGCTGCATCGGCATGCGGGCATCGTGACCTTCGACCAGGACGTGTTCGTCAACGCCGTGGGCGGCGTGCGTATCCAGGAGCCCGCGGCCGACCTCGCGGTGTTGCTGGCGATCGTCAGCTCCATGCGCAACCGCGCGCTGCCGCGCGGGCTGGTGGCTTTCGGCGAAGTAGGCCTCGCCGGTGAAGTGCGCCCCGCGCCGCGCGGCCAGGAGCGATTGCGCGAGGCAGCCAAGCTCGGCTTTTCGCTGGCGGTGATCCCCAAGGCCAATGCACCGCGCCAGCCGATCGAGGGACTGGAGATCGTGGCGGTGGACCGGCTCGAGCATGCGCTCGAGCGCATCAGGGGGCAGTCGCAGTAGCGTGCAGCGCGTTGCGAGCGCCGTAGTGACGCGTGCTCGGCTCAACCCGCCAGGATGGTGCGTGCGGCGGCCAGGCCACTGCGGACCGAGCCTTCGATGGTGGATGGATACGGACTCGCTGCGGCGTCGCCCGCGAGCAGCAGGCCCGGCAGGAGCCGCGTCGGTGGTCGCGCCAGGTGCGGCGACGGAACGATGGTCGCACGCTTGTCGACGATGCTGGCGGTGGCCAGCGGCAGTGGCAGTCCCAGCGCGGACCGCAGCTGCCGTGCAACGGCGGCCTCCAGCGCAGCGTGGCCCAGGGTCTCGTGTGGCCCGGGGGCGCTGATGACGACACTGTGCACGCCCGCGCAACGCGCATCGAGGGCGCCGCGGTCGAACACCCACTGACCGAAGTGCTCTCGTGCCGGGTCATCGCGCAGCGCATAGACCGGGTAAGGCAGGGCGCCGCGTTCGTAACGCAGGTAAACGGTCGTAATCGGTGCCATCGCCACCCCGCGCAAGTGGGTCGTCGCGGCCGCCGTGCGTTGTCCCAGCGGTTGCAGCAATGCCGCGGCACGCGGGGGCGGCAAGGCCAGCACGACGGCATCGGCGTCGAAGCTGTATGCGCGCGTCGTGATGCGCCAGCCGCCCGCGTGCGGCTGCACGCCATCGACCAGCGTGCGCAGGCGTAATTCGGCGCCGCGGTCCAGCAGGTACTGCGCGGCGCGTTCCGGAAAGAGCTGGGACAGGTCGCCAAGGGGCAGCAGCAAGTCGCTCGCCGCCGAGGTTGCACCGAGGCTGTCACGCAGCACGACCAAGAACGTCTGTGCGGAGGCGGTCTCGAGCGGGACATTCAGTGCGGCAATGCATAGCGGTCGCCACAGCCGCTGGATCAAGACCGCGGGATGTCCATGCAGCAGTTCGGCCGCACTACAGTCCGGCGTCACGCTCCAGCGCTGCCGCTTGAAGCGTTCCACCAGCGCAATCATCGCCAGCCGCTCGCGCCACGTGAGCCCCTGTGCGCGCAGTAGCGCGAGCGCCAGGTGCCAGGGCGCAGGGGCGCGGCCGGCCACCAGCGACATGCCGTCGGGGTAGCGCAACGCGAACGGCAGGCGCAGGAAGGCGTCGGCGGGATCGACGCCCACTGCCCGCATCAACCGGAGGGTTTCGACGTAGGCGCCGATCAGCAGGTGCTGCCCGTTGTCGAGTGGGTAGTCGCGGTCGCCGAGGGTCACGCGAACGCCGCGCGCGCGCCCGCCCGGCTGCGGCGCGGCATCGAGCACGGTGACGCGGTCGCCAGCGGCCGCGAGCTCGACCGCGCAGGCCAGACCGGACCAGCCGGCCCCAACGATGGCGACGTGGCGCATGATCCAGGCTCAGGCGCGCGCTAGCGGCGCCGGCGGGCCGAAGGTCCAGGTCCGCCAGGCAATGGCCAGCTTGCGCAGTGGCGTGAGCGAGATCCTCTGGTGCAGCACCTTGAAGTTCTCCCGCTCGATCTCCTCGAGCAGGCGCATGTAGATCGCACCCATGATGAGCCCGGCGCGCTGCGACTTGCGATCGGCCGGCGGCAGCGCCTGCAGCGCTGCGCGATAGGCCGTGCGCGCACGCTGGGCCTGCAGCGCCATCACCTGCTCGAAGCCGGCGACATAGCGGCTTGCCAGCACATCGGCCACCTTGACCTGGTGTGCCCGCAGATCCTCGATCGGCAGATACACGCGGCCGCGGCGCGCGTCCTCGCCGACGTCGCGCACGATATTGGTCAGTTGTAGTGCGAGGCCCAGTTGGCGCGCGTACTCAAAGGTGCGCTCGTCGGTGGCACCAAAGATGCCGGCGGCCATCTCGCCGACCACACCGGCCACCAAGTGGCAGTAGCGCGTCAGCGCCTTGAAGTCGAGGTAGCGCGATTGCTGCAGGTCCATCTGCATGCCCTCGATGACCTGCAGCAGGCGCTCACGGGTGATGCCGTAGTCCTGCAGATGCGGCTGCAGGGCACGCGTGACCGGATGCAGCGGCGTGCCGGCGAAGAGCTGGCCGACCTCGGCCGCCCACCACGCGAGCTTGGTCTGTGCCACGCCCGGGTCGCTGACCTCGTCGACCACGTCGTCGACCTCGCGACAATAGGCGTACAGCGCCGTGATCGCGCGGCGCCGCGGCGGGGGCAGGAACAGAAAGCTGTAATAGAAGCTCGAGCCGGACGCCGCCGCCTTTTGCTGGCAATACTCGTCAGGGGTCATCGTGGGTCGAAGCGTTGCAGGGCGCTGGCTCACATGCGCAGAGCGCGCGCGGTCATCACGGCCCAGTCGGTTTTGCCCAGGGCGGGGCGGTGGCGAAACACATCGCCGGCGACCGCATCGATGCGCTCGGCGATGCGCAGACCACCTTGCACCACCAGGCGCAGCTCCCAACCGACGCGTCCCGACAGCGCGCGCGCCAGCGGGGCGCCGGACTCTAGCATCGCCCGCGCACGGGCCGTCTGCGCCGCCATCAGCCGCGTCCAGGCGGGCGTGACGCGTTGCGCTGCGATCTCCTGCTCGTGCACGCCGTGTACAGCCAGTTCCGAATGCGGCAGGTACACGCGCCCCTTGGCCCAGTCGATCGCAATGTCCTGCCAGAAGTTCACGAGTTGCAGCGCCGAGCAGATCGCGTCGGACTGCGCCAGCAAGGCTGGTGCTTCGCGCCTGTACAGCGCGAGCAGCAGCCGGCCGATGGGATTGGCCGAGCGGCGGCAGTAGTCGAGCAGGGCGGGGTAGTCGGCGTAGCGCTGCACCGTGACGTCCTGCTCGAACGCCGACAGCAGGTCGCGCAACAGGGACAGTGGCAGGCCGTGGGCTCGGATGGCCGCCGCGAGGTCGGGCCAGTCATGCGGCTCGCCGCGCTCGATCCGGTCCAACTGGATGCGCAACGCAGCAAGCGCGGCCAGTCGCTGCGCGGGCGCGGCCTGCCCTTCGTCGGCCAGGTCATCGGCCGTGCGGGCGAAGCGGTAGATCGCCTGCACTGGCGGCCGCAATGCGGCCGGCAGCAGCAGCGAGGCGACCGGGAAATTCTCGTAATGGTCCACGCCCATGCGGTCGAAGCTAGCACGCGTGCAGGGCGGGCTCGGCTGCACCAGAGGCCTGGTCTCGTTCGATTAGAATTGGATCGGCTCGGTGGTGCTCGCACCCGACGTGGCGCCTGAGTCCGGCTCGACAGCCGGATCCGAGTGCACCGCGAAGGTGGCGAAATTGGTAGACGCACCAGGTTTAGGTCCTGACGCCTTCACCGGCGTGGGGGTTCGAGTCCCCCCCTTCGCACCAGAAGCCCTCTCCATCGGAACACCGGCCGTGGCCGGAACAACAAACAGCCGCTCTGACGACGGCATCGCAGGACAGCATGCAAGCGAACGTTGAAACCCTGGGCGCGCTTCAGCGCCGGATCGACCTGACCGTCCCTGCCGCGGACATCGATAAGGAAGTCACCACGCGCCTGGTCAAGCTGGCCCGCACGGTGCGCATGCCGGGCTTCCGGCCCGGCAAAGTGCCGATGAAGACCGTGTCGGCCATGTATGGCGCGCAGGTGCAGGCCGAGGTGCTGAACGACAAGGTCGGCGCGGCATTCAGTTCCGCGATCTCCAGCAACAAACTGCGCGTTGCCGGAGCGCCGAAGCTCGAGCCCAAGGCGGATAGCCAGAGCAACGACCTGACGTTTTCGGCCACCTTCGAGGTCTATCCCGAAGTCAAGGTGGGCGACCTGTCTGGCGTCGAAGTGCGGCGCGCCGTCTGCGAGGTGGGCGATGCCGAGATCGACCGGACCCTGGAGATCATGCGCAAGCAGCGCGCCAGCTATGAGGTAGCCGCGCGCCCTGCCGCCGATGGGGACAAGGTGACGGTGGACTTTGTCGGCACGCAGGATGGCGTCGCGTTTGAGGGCGGCTCCGGGACCGACTTCCCGCTGCAACTGGGCGAGGGCCGCATGCTGCCGGAGTTCGAGGCCGCGGTGCGCGGCATGGCCGCCGGTGAGAACAAGACGTTCCCGCTGACCTTTACAGCCGACTATCGCGCCACGCAGCTGGCCGGTAAGACGGTCCAGTTCGAGGTGACGGTGAAGACGGTCGAGCAGGCCGTGCTGCCGGCGGTCGACGAGGCCTTCGCGAAGTCGCTCGGCATCGCCGACGGCGACGTTGCCAAGATGCGTGCCGAGGTCAAGTCCAATTTAGACCGCGAAGTCAAGACGCGGTTGAAGTCGCGCACGAAAGACAGCGCGATGAACGCACTGCTCTCCGGTGCGAACTTCGAGCTGCCGAAGTCGCTCATCCAGGCAGACCAGGAGCGCCTGGCGGAGCTGGCGCGGCAGGACCTCGTTTCACGCGGCGTCGATGCCAAGGAGGCGCCGCTGCCGCCCGAGATGTTCGCGCCGCAGGCCGAGCGCCGCGTTCGCCTGGGCCTGCTGCTCGCCGAACTGGTGCGGGCGGAGAACCTGCAGGCGCAACAGCAGCAGATCCGCAAGTCGATCGAGGAGATCGCGCAGAGCTACGAGCGGCCGACCGAGGTGATCCAGTGGTATCTGTCGAATCGGGACCGACTTTCGGAGATTGAAACCGTCGTGGTCGAGGACAATGTGGTCGACTGGGTTCTGAGACACGCCAAGGTCGTCGACACGCCGGTCGCGTTCGACGAGCTCATGGGCCACGCCAAGTAGTTTGCAGACTGTCGGCCGACAGACCAACGCAAGGATTGCGATGAACCAGTTTTCCCCGATGGACCCGCAGGGCCTGGGCATGGTGCCCATTGTCATCGAGCAAAGCGGCCGCGGCGAGCGGGCCTATGACATCTACTCGCGACTGCTGCGCGACCGCGTGATTTTCCTCGTGGGGCCGGTGACGGACCAGACCGCCAACCTGGTGGTGGCGCAGCTATTGTTCCTGGAGAGCGAGAACCCGGACAAGGACATCGCTGTGTACATCAACTCGCCCGGCGGGTCGGTGTACGCAGGCATGTCGATCTTCGACACCATGCAGTTCATCAAGCCGGACGTGTCCACGATCTGCGTGGGCATGGCCGCGAGCATGGGGGCGTTCCTGCTCGCCGCGGGGACGAAGGGCAAGCGTTACGCGCTGCCAAATTCGCGCATCATGATCCACCAGCCCTCTGGTGGCTCGCAGGGTCAGGCCTCGGACATCGAAATCCAGGCGCGCGAGATCCTGTACTTGCGCGAGCGCCTGAACGGCATCCTGGCCGAGCGCACCGGCCAGCCGATCGAGCGGATCGCCAAGGACACGGACCGCGACAACTTCATGTCGGCGGAGGATGCAGTAAGCTACGGAATCATCGATAAAATCTTTGTCAAGCGCGGTGACGCTGCGTGATGCTGCGGATCAACACCAGCGTTCGCAGCTAGAGGGATCGACCCGACGCATGTCCGACAAGAAGGGTTCCAGCGAGAAGCTGCTTTATTGCTCGTTCTGTGGCAAGAGCCAGCACGAGGTGAAGAAGCTCATCGCCGGCCCGTCGGTGTTCATCTGCGACGAGTGCATCGACCTTTGCAACGACATCATCCGTGACGAGTCCACGGGCGATGCGGCGGCTGGCGCGGTCAAGAGCGATCTTCCGAGTCCGCAGGAGATCTGCACGATCCTCGACCAGTATGTGATCGGTCAGGAAAAGGCCAAGCGCATCCTCTCTGTCGCCGTCTACAACCACTACAAGCGCCTGAAGCACATGTCGTCCAAGGACGACGTGGAACTCGCCAAGTCGAACATCCTGCTCATCGGGCCCACGGGCTCGGGCAAGACACTGCTGGCGCAGACGCTCGCGCGGCTGCTCAACGTCCCGTTCGTGATCGCCGATGCGACCACGCTGACGGAGGCAGGGTACGTCGGCGAGGACGTCGAGAACATCATCCAAAAGCTGCTGCAGAACTGCAATTACGAGGTCGACAAGGCGCAGCGCGGCATCGTGTACATCGACGAGATCGACAAGATCTCGCGCAAGAGCGACAACCCAAGCATCACGCGTGACGTATCGGGCGAAGGCGTGCAGCAGGCGCTGCTCAAGCTCGTTGAAGGCACCATTGCCAGCGTGCCGCCGCAGGGCGGCCGCAAGCATCCGAACCAGGACTTCGTGCAGATCGACACGACCAACATCCTGTTCATCTGCGGCGGCGCGTTCGATGGGCTGGAAAAGATCATCCGCAATCGCTCCGAGAAGAGCGGCATCGGCTTCGGCGCCGAGGTCACCAGCCAAAGCGACCGCTCGGTGGGCGAACTGCTGCGCGAGGTCGAACCCGAGGATCTCATCAAGTTCGGCCTCATTCCGGAGCTGGTAGGCCGCCTGCCGGTGGTCGCCACGCTCGACGAACTCACCGAGGAAGCGTTGGTCCAGATCCTCGTCGAGCCGAAAAACGCGCTCGTCAAGCAGTTTCAGCGCTTGCTCCACATGGAAGCCGTGGATCTCGAGATTCGGGCCGACGCGCTCGGCGCGATCGCACGCAAGGCGCTCAAGCGCCGTACCGGGGCACGCGGCCTGCGCTCCATCGTCGAGGCTGTGCTGCTGGACACCATGTACGAGCTGCCGAGCCTGAAGAACGTGGCCAAGGTCGTGATCGACGAGAACGCCGTCAACGGCGGCCGGCCGATCCTGATGTACGCCGATCAGCCGAAGGTCGCGGGCGCGCCTCGTTGATCATCGGCTGCCCGGCCCGCGCCGGTGGGCATGTCTGCGTCGCCGTTCACTGACGTCGTTCCCCGTCACGGTTCACCCATCGTTCTTCTTGGTGATTCGGCCGATTGCGAGCAGCGCTCGCACTCGCGCTGCGTGCTACTCTGGCTCGGTCCTGCTCCCCTCGCGGCTCGCGCATTCGCTGCCCAGAATCGCAATCGCCCTTGAATGGGTGACTTGAGCCCGCATCTGTCGTGGCACCTCCTGCTAGGACTTGACATGTCGACATCCCAACTCCCGTCGGAACGCACCTCGCTACCGTTGCTCCCGCTGCGCGACGTGGTGGTGTTCCCGCACATGGTGATCCCGCTGTTCGTGGGTCGTCCGAAGTCCATCAAGGCGCTGGAAGCCTCGATGGAGGGCGGCAAGTCCATCATGCTGGTCGCCCAGAAAAACGCGGCCAAGGACGAGCCGTCGGCCGAGGACATCCATTCGATCGGCTGCGTGGCAAGCATCCTTCAGATGCTCAAGCTGCCGGACGGCACCGTGAAGGTGCTGGTCGAAGGCGCACAGCGCGCGCGCATTCACACCATCGCTGACGAGCAGACGCATTTCAGCTGTGAGCTCACGCCGATCGCGCTCGAGACGTCCACCGGCGCCGAACTCGAAGCGCTGCGCCGGGCGATCGTCAGCCAGTTCGACCAGTACGTGAAGCTCAATAAGAAGATTCCGGCCGAAATTCTGACCTCGATCGCCGGTATCGATGACGCAGGCCGCCTGGCAGACACCATTGCCGCGCATCTGCCGCTGAAACTTGAGCAGAAGCAGAAAATCCTCGAGATCTTTTCGATGAGCGAACGGCTCGAGCATCTGCTTGCGCAACTCGAAACCGAGATCGACATCCTGCAGGTGGAAAAGCGCATCCGCGGCCGTGTGAAGCGGCAGATGGAGAAGAGCCAGCGCGAGTACTACCTCAACGAGCAGGTGAAGGCGATTCAGAAAGAACTTGGCGAGGGTGAGGAGGGCGCCGATATCGAGGAACTTGAGAAAAAGATCAAGGCCGCGCGCATGCCCAAGCAGGCCAAGGCCAAGGCCGATTCCGAGCTGAAGAAACTCAAGCTCATGTCGCCGATGTCGGCGGAGGCGACGGTGGTGCGCAACTTCATCGACACGCTGGTCAATCTGCCGTGGAAGAAGAAGAGCAAGATCAACAACGACCTTACAAACGCGCAAAAGGTCTTGGATGAGGATCACTACGGTCTAGACAAGGTCAAGGAGCGGATCGTCGAGTACTTGGCCGTGCAGCAGCGCGTGGACAAGCTGAAGGCGCCGATCCTGTGTCTGGTAGGCCCACCGGGTGTGGGCAAGACCTCGCTTGGGCAGTCGATCGCCAAGAGCACCAACCGCAAGTTCGTGCGCATGGCGCTCGGCGGCGTGCGCGACGAGGCCGAGATCCGCGGCCATCGGCGCACCTACATCGGCTCGATGCCGGGCAAGATCCTGC
Source organism: Burkholderiales bacterium (assembly GCA_020248785.1). Classification (GTDB taxonomy): domain Bacteria; phylum Pseudomonadota; class Gammaproteobacteria; order Burkholderiales; family Burkholderiaceae_F; genus JALHMQ01. The sequence goes on from JADCGX010000144.1 coordinate 46,507, forward strand.
AGAACCTGTCCAAGGTCGGCGTGCGCAACCCGCTGTTCCTGCTCGACGAGGTCGACAAGATGGGCCAGGACTTCCGCGGTGATCCATCTTCTGCGCTGCTCGAAGTGCTGGATCCGGAGCAGAACCACACCTTCGTGGATCATTACGTCGAGGTCGACTATGACCTGTCTGACGTGATGTTCGTCGCCACGGCGAACACGATGAACATCCCGGCGCCGCTGCTGGATCGGATGGAAGTGATCCGCCTGTCCGGCTATACCGAGGACGAGAAGACCAACATTGCCCTGCGCTATCTGCTGCCCAAGCAGATGAAGAACAATGGTGTGAAAGCCGAGGAGCTCGATATGTCCGAGGCTGCGGTGCGCGATGTGATCCGCTACTACACGCGTGAGGCTGGTGTCCGCGCGCTGGAGCGGGAACTGTCCAAGATCTGCCGCAAGATGGTGAAGAACGCGCTTCTTAAGGAAGGCGACAAGAAGTCGAAGGTCACGCCGCGCAACCTCGACAAGTATCTGGGCGTGCGCCGCTACACCTTTGGCGTCGCCGAGAAGGAGGCGCAGATCGGCCAGGTCACGGGCCTTGCGTGGACCGAGGTCGGTGGCGAGTTGCTGACGATTGAATCCGCGGCGATGCCCGGTAAGGGCAACATCATCCGCACGGGTTCCCTTGGGGATGTGATGAAGGAGTCGGTCGAGGCCGCCCGCTCAGTGGTGCGCAGCCGCTCGCGCAAACTGGGCATCAAGGACGAGGTGTTCGAGAAAAGCGACATGCACATCCACCTGCCCGAGGGCGCTACTCCAAAAGACGGTCCGAGCGCGGGCATCGCGATCACCACGGCCTTTGTGTCCACGTTGACCGGCATCCCGGTGCGTCCGGATGTCGCAATGACTGGCGAGATCACGCTGCGTGGCGAGGTGCTCGCCATCGGTGGCCTCAAGGAAAAACTCCTGGCGGCGCACCGCGGTGGGATCAAGGTCGTGCTTATCCCGGAAGAAAACCTCAAGGATCTGCCCGATATCCCCGACAACGTGAAGAACCGCATCGAGATCGTCCCGGTCAAGTGGATCGACAAAGTGCTGGAGATCGCTTTGCAGCGGCAGCCTACGCCGCTGCCCGACGAAGAAGGCGCCCCAGCGCTGCCGGCGGCCGGGCCGGCACCTGCCACGGGCGAGGTCGTCAAGCACTGAGGAGACAAGTCACGGGCGGCGCGCCCTGCCGCTTGTGCGCCTGTGGCGTGGCGTCCATCAAGCGGATTTGTTCCCTTGACCGGCTGAGCCTGCTGCGGTTGAATATACCGTTGTTGCGTGACTTGAGCCGTTTGCGCACGACCCACTGACGAACAAGATCAACAAGCGAAGATCAGCCGGCCGTCGCCGCGCGCTGCATCCGCCCGACGTTCCCAAGCCACGAACAACTCGAGCAGCACAACCCACGAGGGGGTTTACGTGAACAAGACCGAACTCATCGACCACGTCGCCAAGCAGGCCGACATTTCGAAAGCGGCCGCTGGCCGCGCGCTGGAGGCGATCGTCGGTGGTATTCGTCTTTCGCTCAAGAAAGGCGCGCCGGTCACGCTCGTGGGCTTTGGTACGTTCACCATCGGCAAGCGCGCCGCCCGCACAGGGCGCAATCCGCGCACCGGCGCGTCCATCAAGATCAAGGCAGCGAAGATCCCGAAGTTCCGCCCCGGCAAGGCGCTCAAGGATGCTGTAAACTAGCAGGCTTTCCGGTGCTCGACGGCTTGAAGTTGAAACCGTAGAGCATCGGAAAAGTTGCAGCCTGGATCAGCGGCACGGGTAGGGTGCTTAGCTCAGTTGGTAGAGCGGCGCCCTTACAAGGCGTAGGTCGGGAGTTCGAGACTCTCAGCACCCACCAAGTCGCGCGTTACGGGCTGCGGCTGCAATGTTGTGACCGTGGGGAGTGGTAGTTCAGTCGGTTAGAATACCGGCCTGTCACGCCGGGGGTCGCGGGTTCGAGTCCCGTCCACTCCGCCACACAACAGGACAGTCATCAAGTCAAAAGGCGAACATGTTTCGCCTTTTTTCTTGTCCGGCGCCCGCGTAGGGCGTCGACCCGAAAAGGGGCTAGATCACGATGTTCGATTCGATCCGCTCGCACCGCCGATGGTTGATGTTCTTTCTCATCGTATTGGTGTTCCCGTCGTTCGTCATCACCGGCATCTACTCATACAACCAGTTCATCAGCGCCGATGATGCCGTCGCGCGCGTCGGCGACACGCCGATTTCGCAGCAGGAGTTCGACATCGCGCAGCGCCAGCAACTCGAGCGGCTACGCGGCATGTTCGGCAGTGACTTCGACCCCAAGATGTTCGATACGCGCGAGGCGCGTGCTGCCACGCTCGACGGTCTGCTCTCGCAAAGAGCGCTTGAGCTGGAGGCGCAGCGCGAAGGCGTGCAGGTGACCGCCGAGCGCGTGCGCCAGTTGATCGCCGCCGAACCTGCGTTCCAGCAGAGTGGTCGTTTCGACTATGAGCGCTACAAGACCCTGTTGCAGGCGCAGGGCTATTCCGAGCAGGGCTTCGAGTCGCAGGTGCGGCAAGATCTGCGGCGCAGGGCGCTGCTGCAAGCCGTGGCCAGTTCCAGCGTCGTTCCCAGGGCCGTCACCGAACACCTACGTCGGCTGATTGACGAGGAACGTCAGGTGCGCGAGCTGCGCTTTAATGCGTCGGATTTCCGCGCGAAGCTTGCCGTCACTGATGAGCAGATCAAGAGCTTCTATGACGCCAACCAAGACGACTTTCGGCAGCCTGAGATGGCCAAGGTCGAGTACGTGATTCTGACGCTGGACGACATCGCCCGCGATATCGTCGTGCCCGAATCCGAAGCGCTGGCCTACTACGAGCAGAACAAGGCGCGTTTTGGCGCGGACGAACAGCGCAAGGCGAGCCATATCCTGTTTACCGCTGGCGACGGCGGCACGGCCAAGGACAAGGCGGGGGCCCGCAAAAAGGCCGAGGAAATCCTGGCGCAGCTGCGCACCAATCCGAAGGACTTCGAGCGGCTCGCGCGCGAGTACTCTAAGGACCCCGGCTCCGCTGCCAATGGCGGTGACCTCGGTCAGTTCGGCCGCAACATGATGGTCAAGCCGTTCGAGGATGCGGCGTTCAAGCTCAAGCCCGGCGAGATCAGCGACATCGTGGAGTCCGACTTCGGTTTCCACATCATCAAGCTCACTGAGGTGATGCCGGCGCAGACCAAACCGTTCGCGCAGGTGCGTGGTGACATCGAGGCGGATCTGCGCCGGCAAGCAGCACAGAAAAAATTTGCTGAGGCGGCAGAGATCTTCACCAACACCGTGTACGAGCAGTCCGACAGCCTTAGGCCGGTTGCAGACAAGCTCAAACTGCAGGTGCAGACGGTGGACGCGCTGCCGCGAACAGGTGTACCAGCACGTCCGGGCACGCCGCAGATCTTCACCCAGAGGCTGCTCGAGGCCGTGTTCTCGCCTGACTCCATCAGCGGCAAGCGCAACACGGAGGCGATCGAGATTGCCGGCAACACGCTGGCTGCTGCGCGGATCATCGAGCACCGGCCCGCACAGGTGCGTCCGCTGGCTGACGTGCGCGACCAAGTGAAGCAGCGTGTCGAACAGCGTGAAGCCTCGCGCCTGGCGCGCGAGGCTGCGGAAAGGCGGATCGCCGAGTTGCGCAAGGCGCCGAGCGACGCCGGCTTCAGCCCGGTGCGAACGATCGGTCGCAGCAAGCCGGAAGGCCTCCCGCCAGCAGCCATCAACAGCATCATGCGGCCTGCAGCCGGCGAGCTGCCGCAGCTGGTGCTAGTCGAGCTCGATGGTGGCAGCTTCGGTGTGTTCCAGGTGCAGTCGGCCCGGCTTCCCGAGGCCGGCGATCCCGCGCAGCAGGCGCAACTGACGCGCGGTCTTCAGCAGGCGTTTGGCGCCGCCGACGACGCGGCCTACGTCGCCGCGCTGAAGGAAAAGCACAAGGCTGTTGTGCTCAAGGCCGACTTCAAGCCGGTCCCGCCCACGGCCGCGGACAAGAAGCAGTAGGTGCTACCGCGTGGTCGCCGTCAGCGACTGCGCGACCCGGTTGAAGTCCGCCTCGTCGGCCGACTGCGCGCCGACCCGCAGCGCCGAATCAACCTGGCGAAAGTTGCGCTGGATCGAGCGCAAGTAGGCCGGGTCGTAGTGCTCCACCAGCAGCCGCTCGACCATCTCGTCCCAGTGTCCGGCGCTTGCCAATGCCTTCCACTGCGAGATGCGCTCGTGGCCATGCAGCGCAGTCAGACAATCGAGCTGCATGCCGAGCGCGGCAGCGTTCAGCTCGAAGTGCGCGTACTCCTGTCGCAGCAGGCGCACGCGTTCGTGCAATGGCAGGTCGATCACTAGGCAGGGCGCGGCCCGTATGCGACCGATCAGCGCCTGCGGCAGATGCACGCTGCCGATCTTGCGGCTCTCGGACTCCACGAACACCGGGCGGGCGGCATCAAGCTGCCGCAGGGCATCCCACAGTTGCGATTCGAACCACTTCTGGGACGGCTGCGGCGAGGCGGGCAGATCGCCGAGGACCGAGCCACGATGCTGCGCAATGGCCTCCAGGTCGAGCACCTGGGCGCCGGCTGCCCGCAGACACCGAAGCAGGCGGCTCTTGCCGCTACCGGTGGTACCGCAGATGACGCGAAAGTCGAGCGCAAGAGGCAGCGACTCTAGTGCGGCCAGCACGGCGCGGCGGTAGGCACGATAGCCCCCGTCGAGCTGCCGCGCGTGCCAGCCCACCCGACCAAGGACGTGCGTCATGGCGCCGCTGCGTTGGCCGCCACGCCAGCAGTACACGAGCGGCCGCCAGTCGCGCGGCCGGTCGAAGAACGCCGTGTCCAGGTGTGCCGCGATGTTGCGGGCGACCAGCGCGGCGCCCCGCTTGCGCGCGGCAAACGCGGAGTCCTGCTTGTGCAGTGTGCCGATCAGCGCGCGTTCCGCGTCGTCGAGAACGGGATAGTTCACGGCGCCGGGGATGTGGTCCTCGGCGAACTCGCTCTGGCTGCGCACGTCGATGATGGCACCGAACGACTGAAGTTCGGCGAGTGCTTGCGCGCAGTCGAGCGCGGCGGCGGCTCGGCCCTCCATGATCAAAGCAGCGGGCGCAGGCGCGGCCACACAGTGTCGAGCATGAGTGGTTGCGCTGTCTCGTTCGGATGAATGCGGTCGGGCTGGAACAGCCCGAGCTGGTCGGCAAAGCCCTCGAGTAGGAAGGGCACGTAGCCGGTCTTCTGTTCGCGCGCCACCTGCCCAAAGGTCTCGAAGAAGCGCTCGGCGTACTCGCGGCCAAAATTGGGCGGCATGCGCATACCGACCACCAGCACCTTGGCATTGGCCGCCTGGCCGGCATCGATCATGGCATTCAGGTTGTCCCGCATCGTCGCCAGCGGCAGCCCGCGTAGTCCATCGTTGGCCCCAAGTTGCAGGATGACGATCGACGGCCGATGCTGCTTCAGCAGTGTTGGTAAACGCGTGCGTCCGCCGCTTGTGGTTTCGCCGCTGATGCTCGCATTCACGACGGTATACTGATGCGCTCTCTTGGCCCCCCCTTGCGTTTCCTGGGCCAGGCGCTTCGTGAGCAGGCCAACCCAGCCGGTGTCGCGTGACAGGCCGTACTCGGCCGACAGGCTGTCGCCCAGCACCAAGATGACCGCCGAGCGCGACTGTGCCACAGCGTAGCCGCCGGGTGCGCACAGCGCGACGAGCAGTGCGATCCACCAGTAACGCAACACTCCGCTCATTCGACTCTCTTGCCATGTGGCGCGCTGTCCACGCGCGCAAACGCGATGACCCAGGTGATCACCCCAGCGATGACCACGACTGCCCTTACCGCCCAGGCCCTGACCAAGATCGTGCAGGACGCCACCGGGAGCCTCACGATTCTCGCCGATATCGACATCTCCATCGAATCGGGCGAGACCGTGGCCATCGTGGGCGCATCGGGGTCGGGCAAGTCGACTCTGTTGGGACTGCTGGCGGGACTCGATGTTCCGAGCAGCGGCACGGTGAAGATCTTCGGCGAGGACTTGTTCAGCCGGGACGAAGACGCGCGCGCTGCCCTGCGCGCCGCCAAGATCGGCTTCGTGTTCCAGTCGTTCCAGCTGCTGCCGCACCTGACGGCGCTGGAAAACGTGCTCCTGCCGATGGAACTTTCCGGTCACGTCCCGGACGGGCGCAATGCCACCGACGCAGCGCGCGAGCTGCTCGGCCGGGTGGGACTCGGCGAGCGCCTCAGTCACTACCCCAAGTACCTGTCGGGCGGCGAGCAGCAGCGCGTTGCGCTCGCGCGTGCATTTGTTGGACGGCCGCCCATCCTGCTCGCCGACGAGCCGACGGGCAGCCTTGACGCCCGCACTGGCGAGGCGGTCATCGAGCTGATGTTTGAACTGAACCGCGAGCGCGGCTCGACTCTTGTGCTGGTGACGCACGATCCGGGGGTTGCTGCGCGCTGCGGTCGTCGCATCGAACTGGCGGCTGGGCGCATCAAGCTCTGACCGTCAGGGCTGCGCGACTCTGAGCGCATTCAGTGCCTCGGCGGCGAGCCGCGGCACATCGCCCGCCACCAGGCCAACGTCGCCGCCATGGCGCTCGCCGGCGCGCCCGTGCAGCCACACCGCGCCAAGTACCGCAGTCTGCGACTCGTACCCTTGCGCCAACAACGCGCCGATCATCCCGGCAAGCACATCGCCGGTGCCGGCGGTGGCGAGCGCCGGGCTGCCCGTGGTGTTGATCCAGTAGCGACCGTCCGGCGCGGCAATCACACTGCCCGCGCCCTTGAGCACCAGCCAGGCACTAAAGCGATGTGCGAGCCGCCGCGCGGCGGCGATGCGGTCGCGTTGAACCTCGGCAGCGGTGACGGAAAGCAGCCGAGCTGCTTCGAGAGGGTGGGGCGTCAGGATGCGCGCCGCTGATCCATGCTGACGCGCGGCGATGTCGAGGTCGGAGTCGGTGGCGATCACGTTGAGGGCATCCGCGTCGAATACGGCTGCGCAGGTGGTCGCGAGGCAGGCGTGCACGGTGGCGCGTGCCGCGCCGTCGCTGCCAAGCCCGCAGCCAACGACGATAGCCTGCATCTGGCTCAGCAACGCCAGCCCCGTGTCGCCGCGAAACATCAATTCGGGTTGGAGCGGATCGACCCGTAGGTCTGCTGCGCCGATGCAATCCACGTACACGCGACCTGCGCCGAGCCGCAATGCGGCGCGGGCGGCCAGCAGGGCAGCGCCGACCATGCCGGTGTTGCCGCCGACGATTGCCAAGCTGCCGAAGCTGCCCTTGTTGCTGTTGCGCGCGCGTCGCGGTCGCAGCGCGGCAAACCACTGGGGCCCGTTGAGTTCTCCGTCGCCCGCCTCAGTGGCGGTGACTTGAAGATCGGACACGACAACCTCGCCGCAGGCCTCGGTGCCATCGCCCGTGAAGAGCCCGGGCTTCGCGGCCAGGAAAGTGCATGTTGCGTCAGCGAGCACACCCGCAACGCCGCCAATCCAGGCACCGCGATCGGCGTCCAGCCCGCTCGGTACATCGAGTGCGACCACGGTCACGCCTCGCGTGCGGCACGACCGGATCCACTGCGCCGCGTGCGCGAATACGCCTTCGAGCGGGCGCTGAAGGCCGATGCCAAACATCGCGTCGACCACAAGATCGAGTGGCATCTCCTCGATCGTCAATGCCGGCGCGCCGTGGTTTGCAGACCAACGCTGTGCGGCGTTCGCGGCGTCGCGTGCCATAGGCGGTCGCAGGGCCACGCAGTGCACCTGATGCCCATGTTCAGCAAGCGCGGCGGCGCAGGCGTAGCCGTCGCCGCCATTGTTGCCGGGGCCGCAAACGACGACGATGCGCAGGCGCTCGGACCCGAAGCGGCCATGAATCCACGCGGCTGCGTCACGACCGGCGCGGCTCATCAGTGTGCCTGGCGGCAGGCGCTGCCCGGCTGCCTGCTCCAGCGCCCGCAACTGCGCAACGGTGTACAAAGCTGTCCGCATCGGCTCCACGCTACACCGTCGTCGCGTGCCGTGCCACGACCGTGGCTTGGGTTGGCGCAGTCAGTGGTATCGCGCGAGGGTCAGGCCATCAAGGCCGATCGCGGGCGCCCGGCCGGTGACAACATCGGCGAGCACCTGTCCAGAGCCGCAGGCCATGGCCCAGCCCGTCGAGCCGTGACCGATGTTCAGGTACAGATTGGACAAAGGCGTGGCGCCCAGTAGCGGTGGACCATCTGGCAGCATCGGCCGGGCTCCGACCCAGTACTGCGCGCTGCTCCACGATGCTGCGGCCGGAAACCAGTCTTGCGCAACCCGGAGCAGGGTGCGCAGCGACGCAGTGCGAAGCGTCGGCGCGCGCTTGCCGATCTCGGCGATGCCGGCGACCCGCAGGCGATTGCCCAGCCGCGTGACCGCGACCTTGTACGTCTCGTCCATTATGGAAAGCAGCGGGGCGTGTTCGTGGCGGGTGATCTGCGCGGTCGCCGAGTAGCCCTGAACTGGATACAGCGGCACGTCGATGCCCGTGCCCGTGAGCAATTGCGCGCTGTCGCAGCCGGCCGCCAGCACATAGGCATCCGCCGGCAGCGGCCCGTCGGCGGTCTGGACCGACTCGATGCGGCCGCGGCCAGTAGTCAATCCCGTTACCCGCGCGCCAAAGCGAAACTCCACGCCGTCGCCCTCGCAGATCTCCTTGAGCCTGCGGGCGAAATAGGCGCAGTTGCCGCTTTCGTCGTCGGGCATGTACACGCCGCCCGCCAGAGGCGTGGCCTCAGTGAGCGTGGGTTCGATCTGACGGCACTCGGTTTCGGTCAGTTGGCGAAAGCTCACACCGAGGTCCTGCAGGACCTTGCGCGCAGGCGCGTTGCGCTCGAGTTCGTCGGCATTGCGAAACAGCTGCAAGTAGCCACGTGCCTGCTCATAGTCGATCGCGTGGCGAGCGGCCACCTCATGCAGTTGCGCGCGGCTATAGCTGGCAAGCCGCTGCATGCGCGCCTTGTTGCGCGCAAAGCGCTCGAGCTCGCACTCGCGGTACCACTGCCGCAGCCAACGCCACAGCGCGCGGTCGCGGGTGGGCCGGAACACCACCGCGGCGTCGCGCCTGAACAACTGCGCCAGCACCTTCTTCGGCATGCCGGGCTGCGCCCAGGGCGCGGCGTAGGACGGCGCGATCACGCCCGCATTGGCAAAACTTGCTTCCTGGGCAACACCGGCATTGCGCTCCAGCACGGTGACCTCGAGGCCACGTTGGCGCAGGCTGTACGCCGTGGTGACGCCGATGATTCCGCCACCAATGACAAGGACCCGCATGGATTACCGCACCTCGAACGCAACGGGCGCGGATTCTAGGGCCTAGCGCTCCGGCCTGCGGGTCTAAAGCCGCATCTGCGAGGGCAGGTAGGTCACCAGCGATGGAATGAAGTAGATCAGCAACACCGCGATGACCATCATCACGAAGTACGGGAAGGCAGCGCGCGCGATGGTGTTGATCTGGTTCGGCGTCATCCCCTGCAAGACGAACAGGTTGAAGCCCACCGGCGGTGTGATCTGCGCCATTTCCACCACGATCACGATGAAGATGCCGAACCACAGCAGGTCGATTCCGGCCGCCTGCAAGGTGGGCAACAGAACCGCCATCGTCAGCACCACCATGCTGATCCCATCCAGGAAGCAGCCGAGGACGATGAAGAACACCATCAGCAGCATGATCAGCGCGAAGGGCGACAGATTGAGCGCGCTGATCGTCTCGGCCAGGTGGCGCGGCAGGCCAATGAAGCCCATGGACAGCGACAGGAACGACGAGCCGGCCAGGATCAGCGCGATCATGCAATACAGGCGAGTGGCGCCCATGAGCGAGTCCCAGAAGGTCTTCCAACTCAAGGTTCGCTGGACCATGGCAAGCAGCAGCGACCCGAGCACGCCGAGCGAAGCCGCCTCGGTCGCCGTGGCCACGCCGGCGTAGATCGAGCCGAGCACGGCGGCGATCAGGGCTACCACGGGGAGCAGGTGCTGCCCCTCGCGCAGCTTGCCAAGAAGATTGAGCTTGATGTCCGGTGCCGGGATGCGGTCCGGATTGCGCAGCGACCAGAAGATCGTGTAGGCCATGAACAGGCCGGCCAGCATCAGCCCGGGCAGCACGCCAGCGATGAAGAGCTTGCCAATGGAGACGTCGGCCGCCACGCCGTAGACGATCATGATGATCGACGGCGGGATCAGCAGCCCGAGCGTGCCCGCGCCCGCGAGCGAGCCGACCGCGATCATCTCCGGGTAGCCGCGCTTGCGCAGCTCCGGTAGCGTGATCTTGCCGATGGTGGCGCAGGTCGCGGCCGATGATCCGGACACCGCGGCGAAGATCGTGCAGCCAATGATGTTGGTGTGCAGGAGCCGGCCGGGGAGGCTCTGAAGCCAGGGTGCCAGCCCGCGGAACAGACCCTCGGACAAGCGCGTCTTCAGCAGGATCTCGCCCATCCAGATGAACAGCGGCAGCGCCGTGAGCGTCCACGACGACAGCGAGCCCCAGACCGTGAGGGCGAGCGCGTCGCCGGCCACGCGGTCGGTGAACAGCTCCATCGCCATCCACGCCACGCCGAGGATCGCGATGCCGATCCATACGCCGGCGCCAAGGAAGGCAAAGATGAGGACGATCAGCAGCAGGGCGATCAAGGCGTCCATGGCCGTCTGCTACTCCGTTCGCGCCAGTTCGGGGTTCTGCTGCGCCGGCAGGTGCCGGTGGCGCAAAACATAGGCGAGCTCCTCGGCAAAGGCGAGCGCGAGTGCGACCATGCCCAGCGCCATCGACAGCTGCGGGATCCACAGGGGCGTGGCGTCCACGTTCTGCGACACGTCGTTGTAGGCGTAGGAGCCCCAGGCAAGCCGGCTGGCGTAGTAGGCGAAGTAGCTGGTCAGAAAGGTCGCGACTGCCAGGCAGAAAATCTCGGCCCACACGCGGGGGCCGCCTTTCAGGCGGCTGATGAGCAAGGTGACGCGGATGTGGTCGCCACGCCGCAAGGTGTGGGCCAGGGCGAAGAACGAGCCAGCGGCGAGGAAGTAGCCGGCATAGGCGTCGTAGCCGTCAATCGTGAAGTTGATGAAGCGGCCGAAGATCGAGACAACCTGGATCAGCAGCGTGAGCAGGATGAACAGCGCGCCGATGGCACCGAACAAGTTGTACAGCGGGTCCAGCCTTGTTTTCATCGGCACCCCAGGTGCAGCGGGCAAAAGAAAGCGCCCGGTGGCGGGCGCGTGGTCTGGGTCGGTTACTTCTTGGCGGCGGGCTTTGCGCTCTTGTTGAAGGCGTCAAGGACTTCCTTGCCATCGGCGCCCGCCTGCTTGAGCCAGTCGGCGACCATTTCGTCACCGATCTTCTTCATGTCGGCCATGAGTTGCGGCGTCGGCGTGATGATCGACATCTTGTTCTTGGCCAGGGTGTCGATCGACTCCTGGTTGTAGGCGCGCATGCGCTCCCAGCCCTTGCGCTCGGCTTCCGCCGCAAGTCGGACAACCGTGTCCTGCGTTGCCTTGTCCAGCTTGTCGAACTCCTTCTTGTTCACGACCAGCATGTTCTTGGGCAGCCAGGCATTGACCGTGTGATAGTGGGTGAGGCTCTCCCAGATCTTGGAGTCCACACCGGTGGCACCCGAGGTCATGGTCGAGTCGACCACGCCGGTGGCCAGGGCCTGGGACAGCTCCGCGGCCTGGATCGTGAGCGGCGTTGCGCCCACGGTCTGCGCGATCTTGGTCGTGGCCGGGTTGTAGGCCCGCCACTTCAGGCCCTTCATGTCGGCCCCGGAGCGCAGCTCACGCTTGGCATAGATGCCTTGCGGCGGCCAGGCCACGGCGTACAGCAGCTTGACGCCGCGCTTGTCGAGGATGCGCTCGAGCACCGGCTTCTGCGCCTGGTAGAGCCGGTAAGAATCGTCGAAGCTGGTGGCCAGGAAGGGCAGCGAGTCGAGGCCGAAAATCGGGTTCTGGTTGACGAGCAGGCTCATCAAGATCTCGCCGACCTGCGCCTGGCCGCTCTCCACCGCCCGCATGATCTCCGGCGCGCGGAACAGCGAGCCGTTGGGGTGCACCACGATGCGCAGCTTGCCCTTGGTCTCGAACTCGATGTCCTTGGCGAGCTGCTGCAGGGTGACGGTGTGCGGATTGCTGATAGGGTAGCCCGTTGGCATGTCCCACTTGGTCTGCGCCTGGGCGCCGACGGCAATGGCGCCGCCCAGCAGGCCGGCGAGCAGGTGCTTGGCGAATCTCATCCGTGATCTCCTCGAGGTGACGCGCGCGTCTTGGTGCAGGTGCGGCGCAGTGCGGCGCAACGACAGGGTCGTTGTCGTAGCGGGTTGAAAAGCTAGTGCAGACTCTCTACGATGTCAAGAAATTGTCGATAATTTGTCGATAAAACTTCGGCTGCCCCGTGTGCAGGCGGCGCCGTCAGGGAGCGATCGTGCCGCAGGCTCGAGCGAAAACAAGCGCACACCCCAAGTCGGCGCGACGCAGCGTGCTGAAGCCGCCCCGTGCGACCGGTGCGGTGGCTGACACGCCTGGTGGCGGCGCCGTTGATCCTGTTGTGCCGCGCCTGTTCGTTTCATCGTCGCATCTGGTCTCGCCCAAGAGCCAGGAGCTGTCGGAGTTCGAGTTCGGCCTCATTCTGGTCTCCAACGCCTTCAACCGCTGGGTGGTGCGCTGCATGGCGGCGGCCGGCCTGAAGGACCTCACGCCGCTCGAAGTGCTGCTGCTGCATCACGTGAACCATCGCGCCCGCGAGAAGAAGCTCGGCGACATCTGCTTCATGCTCAACATGGAAGACACCCACGTCGTGGCCTATGCCTTGAAGAAGCTGGTGGGCCTGCGCCTGGTGCAGAGCGACAAGAGGGGCAAGGAAGTGCTGTTCTCCACCTCCTACGCGGGGCAGCAGTACATCGCCCGCTATCGCGAGGTGCGCGAGGCCTGCCTGGTCGCAGCGCTGAACAAAGACGGCAGCGAGAACGCGCGGCTGGGCGAACTGGCGGCCTTCCTGCGCTTTCTGTCGGGGATGTACGACCAGGCGGCCCGCGCGGCCACCAGCCTTTAGGAGCGGCAATGACCACAGCGAGCGGCACCGGTTGGCAGTTCTGGATCGACCGCGGCGGCACCTTCACGGACATCGTCGCGCGCCGGCCGGATGGCTCGCTGGTCACGCACAAACTGCTCTCGGAGAATCCCGAGCAGTACAGCGATGCGGCCATCGCCGGCATCCGGCGCCTGCTCGGCGTCGACCCGGGCGAGCCCGTGCCGGTGGAGCACATCGACGCCGTCAAGATGGGTACGACAGTGGCTACCAACGCGCTGCTCGAGCGTAAGGGCGAGCCGACCGTGCTTGTCATCACGCGCGGCTTTCGCGACGCCTTGCGCATCGCCTACCAGAACCGGCCGCGCCTGTTCGACCGGCACATCGTGCTGCCGGAACAACTGTACGCGGCGGTGATCGAAGCCAAGGAGCGCATCGGCGCGCACGGCGACGTGGTGCTTCCGCTCGACGAGGCGCAGGTGCGGCGTGAGCTGCAGCAGGTGTTCGATGCCGGCCTGCGCTCGGTGGCCATCGTGCTCATGCACGGCTACCGCCACACGGCGCACGAGGCGCGCATCGCGGCCATCGCTGCCGAGATCGGCTTTCCGCAGATCTCCACCTCGCATCGTGTGAGCCCGCTGATGAAGCTGGTGGCACGCGGCGACACGACCGTGGTCGACGCCTACCTGTCGCCGATCCTGCGTCGCTATGTCGAGCAGGTGGCCGGCGAGTTGCCGGGGACGCGGCTTCTGTTCATGCAGAGCAACGGTGGCCTTACCGACGCGCATCGCTTTCAGGGCAAGGACGCGATCCTGTCCGGTCCGGCGGGCGGCATCGTCGGCATGGTGCGCACCAGTCGCATGGGGGGTTTCGACAAGATCATCGGCTTCGACATGGGCGGTACATCGACCGACGTGTCGCACTATGCCGGTCGCGGCGCTTCGGATTACGAGCGCGAATTCGAAACGCAGGTGGCGGGCGTGCGCATGCGCGCCCCGATGATGAGCATCCATACCGTTGCGGCCGGCGGCGGCTCGATCCTGCACTTTGACGGCGCGCGGCTGCGCGTCGGACCCGATTCGGCCGGCGCCAATCCGGGTCCGGCCTGCTATCGGCGCGGTGGACCCCTGGCCGTCACCGATGCCAACGTCATGCTGGGCCGGGTTCAGCCGGCGTTCTTCCCGCGCGTGTTCGGGCCGCATGCCGACCAGCCGCTCGACCGCGATGTGGTGGTCGCGAAGTTCACGGCCCTGGCTGCTGAAATCGAACGCGCTACCGGACAGAGGAAGATGCCCGAGGAGGTGGCGGCCGGGTTCGTCGAGATTGCGGTGGGCAACATGGCCGAGGCTATCAAGCGCATCTCGGTGCAGCGCGGCCACGATGTCACCAAGTACACCCTGACGGTGTTCGGCGGGGCCGGCGGCCAGCACGCCTGCGCGGTTGCCGACCAGTTGGCGATGACGCGGGTGTTCGCGCATCCGCTGGCCGGTGTGCTGTCCGCCTACGGCATGGGCCTCGCCGACCAGACGGCCATGCGCGAGCAGACCGTGGAGCGCCGGCTCGACGATCTCGCGGACGACGAGCTTGATCGGCAACTGGAGTCGCTCACCCGGCCTGCGGTCGAGGAACTCGCGGCGCAAGGCGTGCCCGCCGGTCGTGTGCAGACCATCCGTCGGGTGCACCTGAAGTACGAGGGCACGGACTCCGCGCTGCTCGTGCTGGCTGGAACGCGCAAAGACATGCAGGCGCAGTTCGAGGCCACCTACCGGCAACGTTTTTCCTTCCTGATGCGCGAGCGCAAGCTGGTGGTGGAGGCAGTGTCAGTGGAGGCCGTCGGCGGTGGCGAGGCGGCCGATGAGGCGGCAGTGCAAAGCGCGCCGCGGGCGGGGGCATTGCGTGCCGCCAGCGTGGTGCGGGCGTACTTCGATGGCGCCTGGCACGACACGCCACTGTTTGTCCGGGCCGAGACCCGCCCCGGTGATGTCATCGATGGCCCGGCGATCATCGCGGAGGCCAACGCGACCACGGTGGTGGAGCCGGGCTGGCGCGCCGAGGTCACGCCGCTCGATCACCTGGTGCTCAACCGCGTGGCGCTCCGCAAGGCACGCCGTGCCATTGGCACCGAGGTCGATCCGGTGATGCTGGAGATCTTCAACAATCTTTTCATGTCGATCGCCGAGCAGATGGGCCTGCGGCTGCAGAACACGGCGTACTCGGTGAACATCAAGGAGCGGCTCGACTTTTCTTGCGCCCTGTTCGATGCGCGGGGAAACCTGATCGCCAATGCCCCGCACATGCCGGTGCACCTGGGCTCGATGAGTGAGTCGATCAAGACCGTGATGCGAGAGAACGCCGGCAAAATGGTGCCAGGCGACGCCTATGTGGTGAACGACCCGTACCACGGCGGCACCCACTTGCCGGACGTCACGGTCATCACCCCGGTGTTCGACCGCGCAGGTCGCGAAATCCTGTTCTACGTCGGCTCGCGCGGACACCATGCCGACATCGGCGGCATCACGCCGGGCTCGATGCCGCCATTTTCCAAGCACCTCGACGAGGAGGGCGTGCTCTTCACCAACTTCAAGCTGGTCGAAGGGCAGGGCACCGACAAGCCGGGCCGGCTGCGCCAGGCCGAGTGCCTGGCGCTGCTGCAGGGGGGCGGACCGAATCCGGCCCGTTATCCCGCAAGAAACCCGGCGCAGAACCTCGCGGACCTGAAGGCGCAGATCGCGGCCAACGAGAAGGGGCGCGAGGAGCTGCTGCGCATGGTCGACCAGTTTGGTCTCGATGTCGTGCAGGCCTACATGCGTCATGTGCAGGACAACGCCGAAGAAGCGGTGCGGCGCGTGATCACGCGCCTGAAGAACGGGCGCTTCGAGTACAAGCTCGACAACGGTGCCGTGATCCGAGTGACGGTCACGGTTGACGCTGCGCAGCGCAGCGCTCGCATCGACTTTGCCGGCACCTCGGCCCAACTGGCCAACAACTTCAACGCCCCGTCGTCGATTTGCGTGGCGGCCGTGCTCTACGTGTTCCGCACGCTGGTCGACGACGAGATCCCGCTGAACGCCGGCTGCCTCAAGCCGATCGAGATCGTGATCCCGCCGCGCTCGATGCTGAGCCCGGAGTACCCGTCGGCGGTGGTCGCTGGCAACGTCGAGACCTCCACCTGCATCACCAATGCTCTCTATGGGGCGCTTGGCGTGCAGGCGGCATCGCAGGGGACGATGAACAATTTCACCTTCGGCAACGCGCGCTACCAGTACTACGAGACGATCAGCGGCGGTTCGGGTGCCGGTGTGGTCGACCTGGCGGCCGGGAGCGGGGCGCCCGAGGGCTTCGAGGGCACCGATGTCGTGCAGACCAACATGACCAATTCGCGCCTGACTGATCCGGAAGTCCTTGAGTTCCGCTTTCCCGTGCGGCTGGACAGCTATGCGATCCGCCCCGGCTCCGGTGGCGCTGGTCGCTGGCACGGCGGCAATGGGGGCACGCGACGCGTACGCTTTCTGGAGCCCATGACCGCCTCCATCCTGGCCAACAACCGCGCGATCTCACCGTTCGGTGTGGCGGGGGGGCAGGATGGCGCGCCCGGCCGCAATTGGGTCGAGCGCAGCGACGGCAGTCGCGAGGACCTGGCGCACATTGGCAGCGCCGAGATGCAGCCAGGCGATGTGTTCGTCGTCGAGACGCCGGGTGGCGGTGGCTACGGTCGACCGGCTCAGTGACCATAAAAACAGCAGTTGACGGCCGCAAGACGCGCCAAGTCGCTGCCGCAATTGAACAATCCAGGGCTCTCCATTTAACTGGACCACCATGGTCGACCGGCCGCTTTGCGGTCGAGGCTGACCGGCTTGCCGCGCGAGGAGGGTGGCGTCGGTGGCGTCTTGCGCGGCCGATGGCCCGCGGTGATGTC
>JADCGX010000145.1 GCA_020248785.1 Burkholderiales bacterium
CGGCGGCTGTCAGCCCGCATGGACAAGCCCAAGGCCAACACGGCTGCGGCACACAAGCTGGCCAGAATGGTGTACTTCATGCTGACCCGCGGCGAGGCCTTCGTTGACCAGGGCCAGCAGCGCTACGAGGAGCAGCAGCGCTAACGCAGCATCGCCGCACTCAAACGCCGCGCCGCTGCGCTGGGATTCCAGATCAACCCCGTGGGAACGGCCGCATGAAATCAGCCGTCCTCAGTTTTGTTTCTTAAGAGGCTTCGGTGCGTGACGCTCTTGCGCGCGGCACGTGAGCAAGACGCCGCTGCACTGTTGCCTGAGTTGGAGAAGATCGGCGGACAATTGGAGGATGAAGACATCGGCGAAGTGGGCCGTCTCAGCGCAGCAGTTCTGATGATGACAGGACGACCCCGCGATGCACTGGCGCGGGCGGAGGCAGCGCTGCAGTGGGCTCGCCTTCGAGAAGATGGGCAGCCGGGCGAAATCAGACTGTTCGAACTCGAGTACACCGCCGCGCTCGCTGCAAACGGTGAGGTGGCTCGGGCAGCGGCGATCTTGCGCGACCTGTCTTCACGCGACGTCGGCGCCAGCGCGGAGCAAATGCTTGCGACCGCGGCGGCCTATGAATGGCTTGGGTCAGAGTGCACCGACGATTTGGCACTGCGCGCTGCCGTCGAAGGTGCGGCAAGGAGTTCGTACTTTGCCTTGCTCGTGCGGGCTCCGACCGCCCTTGCGCAACTCTGCAACGTCGCTCTGCAGCGTGAACTTGAACCCGGCTTCGTCTTAGCGCTTATTCGCGCGCGACGGTTGCGTCCTCCGCCTGCCGTTTGTCGTCAATGGCCCTTTGCCGTCCGAGTCACGAGTCTGGGCGCCTTCACACTTGAGCTCGATGGTGAGCGCTACCAGCCCGTGCACAAGGCGCAGGACAAAGTTCTAGAACTTCTAAAGGTGCTTGTCGCGGCACAGATGTTGCTGCGGGGGCCAGCTGAGCGTACTTGGCTCTGTGACCGTCTGTGGCCTGACAGCGAAATCGAGAAGGCACGGAAGTCGCTTGAGATGAGCGTATCCCGCCTGCGCAAGCTCCTCAGGGCCGACGCAGCCGTCGTCGTGTCGGAGGGCAAGGTGCGCTTGAACGAGGAACTCGTCTGGACAGATGTCTCAGAGCTCCTCGCTGCGGCTGGACGGCTCGCGGCCCTTCGGGATGAGGGGCGCAGAGTTGCGTGCTCCGTTCCAATCGCTCGCGTCCGGCGAGATGTCCACGCCCTGCTCGATCTGTACGGAGGACCGTTCGCACAGGGGGAGGATGACGCTCCCTGGGTCATCGGCGTGCGCACGCTACTGGCGCGTGTCCTGCGCAATGCACTAGCGGACTCCGAACAGTTGCTCCAGCACGTGGGACTCGATGCTCCACCCGACCTGCTTGAGCGGGCACTCTTGCTTGATCCCACCTCAGAAGAGATGGCGCGCATGCTCATGCAGCATCACTGCCGCCGAGGCGAGTACGCGGAGGCGCTCCGGGTTTACCGCCGGTGTGCGGACATGCTGATGGCGGAGCTTGGCGTTCCGCCCTCAGCCGCGACAGAACTTCTCAAGCAGCAGGTGCGGCGCGCCGCAACCGACGACTCGGCGCGCACGGCTAATCCTCGGATCTGAGTCGTCGCAAACGAAGGAGAAATGATGGCTAGCAAACCGAAGAAGTCGGGCAAGAGCGCGCAGAAGCTCACGAAAAATCCCGTCAAGAAAACTTCCGCGAAGGCCGGCAAGCGCGTAACGGCCAAGAAGTCAGGCAAGGCAGCGAAAAAATCAGTCGCGCAGCGCAGCGTCCCCGCATCTGCTGCCTTGAGCGACGAGCAGATCGTCGAATTGGTCACGAAGCCAACGACGCTCGCTGATGGCCGTCGTCTGGTCTTGCTACTCGAAACTGGAGTTTTAAAGGGTGCGCAAGACGCGCTGAAGTCCGTTGCTGTCGCGTTGCAGACAGAAGGCAGTGCTCAGGTCAACGCAGTGATGGAGATTGTCAACGACCTCGCGGCACTGAAGAAACATCTTGATGGTGAGAACCCCGGCAATGGAGGCAACCCGAGCAAGCAGCGTTACTAGTGTCGTGTCGGCCATGCGTCAGTCCAAGAAGTGGCGGCCAAGTCCTTACGCGATCGCTGAGTTGGTTCTCGGTCGCGAACTGCCGGAAGGCGACGAAGAGGCCATGCTTCGCACGGCTTTCTTTTTGACGGGTCCGCTTGACGCGCCGGACCCGGACTCGCCGACGATCATCGATTTCTTCGATGACGTGCAACTCAGTCGTAATGTGTTCGACAGTGTCGGCGACGCCCTTCGGGCCGTCGAGTCGCTGTGGCCGCGGCGCACGCACGAACGGCTTCACATGCTCGTTGCAGACCTGCAGCGCCGGAACGCTTTGGAGACCGTTGTCGGCGTGCTGGCGAATGTCAAGAGCTTGACGTTTTCAACTTCGATGCGTGGAGGCCAGACACTGCAGATCGGCAGTTACCAAGACGCCAATGGCTCGATGGTGGTGGAAGGCGCGGAGTTCCACGATCCCGTGCAGGGTCCGTGGAATTCATGCTGGTTGATCGCAAGTTTTAGCGCAGTTGCCTGGAGCGTGCAGGACAGGACGGATCGCCTCGAGGCGACAGGCTTCACGAAGCAACGGCCATGGCATGCCTGGGCCTACTTCGATAGCCCGGCGGCTTTTGAGATCGAGCAGGATCTTCCGTTCGACAACAACGGTCAGGCGCTTTTTACACGAAGTCGCAACGCCGGCGAGCTATGGCCTTCCATGATGGAGAAGGCTTGGGTGATGCGAGCGGCTGGACTGTCGACGGACGTTGGCAGCACTGCTGTGCCCGAGTTGGCCGACTATCGCTCGTTGGACAACGACACGTCGAACATCGACGACGTTCTGGTCGCTCTTGCCGGCGGCGTCGGGACGAAGCGATTCCGTCCTGAGGGACTGCTGCCAGGCCAAACGTTGTGCTCCGTCCTGGACGGCGTACGGGCGCCATGGAAGCAGTTCGGGCCGAGCCGCACCGCCATGTTCAAGCGGCCGGTTGTTGCGTGGACGGGCAGTGACGCAAGCGCGAGCGCGGAAAATGTCCTGGCGACTCTCACCTCAAACAACATTGCCCGACAGCACGCATTCGCCGTGCTCGGCCTTCTGGAGGTAAACCAGATGAGCTACATCGTCCTGAGGGACCCAAGGGGCAAACCTTGCGGTCTGAAGCCCTCACCCGTCAGCAACTGGCTTACTGAGGACGTCATCCGCGGCGGACAGCGTTCGGTGAGGTTAGGCAAATCCGGCGTCGGCGCGATCACGGTCAAGGACTTTGAGAAAAGCTTCCTGGCCGTCGCCTGGCTCACCTGAATTGCACCCGTTACACCGCCACCGCCGCCTTGATATGCGGGTGCGGCTCGTAGCCCACGAACTCGAAGTCCTCGAACGCGTAGTCGAACAGTGACGCTGGCTTTCGCTTGATGCTGAGCTTCGGGTAGGGCCGCGGCTCACGGGACAATTGCTCGCGCACCTGGTCGAAGTGATTGCTGTAGATGTGGCAGTCGCCGCCGGTCCAGACAAAATCGCCCACGTCGAGGTCGCACTGCTGCGCCACCATGTGCGTGAGCAGGCTGTAACTGGCGATGTTGAACGGCACGCCCAGGAAGATGTCGCAGCTGCGCTGATAGAGCTGGCAGCTCAGGCGGCCTTCGGCGACGTAGAACTGGAACAGCAGGTGGCAGGGCGGCAGCGCCATTTTGGGAATGTCGCTGACGTTCCAGGCGCTCACGATCAAGCGCCGGCTGTCCGGATTCTTCTTGATCTGCTCGACGACCTGGCTGATCTGGTCGATGTGGCCGCCATCGGGCGTGGGCCAACTGCGCCACTGCACGCCATAGACGGGGCCAAGCTCGCCATCGGCGCGCGCCCACTCGTCCCAGATCGTGACCTTGTTCTCGTGCAGGTAGCGCACGTTGCTTTCGCCGCGCAGGAACCACAGCAGCTCGTGGATGATCGAGCGCATGTGCAGCTTCTTGGTGGTGATGAGCGGAAAGCCCTCACGCAGATTGAAGCGCATCTGATGGCCGAACACCGAGCGTGTGCCGGTGCCGGTGCGATCGGTCTTGGTGACGCCATGCTCGAACACATGGCGCATGAAGTCTTCGTACTGCCGCATCGTCGGGATCTGCGATCGGTGATCGGGGCAGCGCGCGGCGCTGCAGGCTGCGGCAGTTTACGTGGGCGGTCCGGCGCCGCCCGCGCGCCAGACGGCGCTGCTAGCCGTCGGCCTTGTGCCGGTCTTTCTCGCGCTGCTCGTAGAGCGACGGCGTCACGCCCGCGTGCCCCAGGAACTCGCGCAGGTGCTGCACGGCATGCCGGTCGAGCGTGTTGCCGTGGTGGGGCCGGTGCAGGATGCCTTCGGCGCGGTTGATCTTCACGCGGATGCGGGCGCCCGACAGCGGCTCGATCTGCGCACCCACGTGGTTGAGCAGCGACTCGACCTCGCGCCAGTGGATGTTGCCGCTGATCGGGTCATGAAACAGGGTGCGCAGCAGTTGCTCGTGCTTATGGCTCATGGCGTGGGCTCGGTCGGACGCAGGGACGTTCGCCGCGAGGACCGCCCCTGCGGCAGAGTCACTGTACGACTGTCACGGGCGGCCGGGTGGAGCCAGATCAAGCCGCTGAGGCAGCGCGGACCGTGGTGCCTTCGGGCAGCAGGCGATTGAGGACGGAGAACAGCAGCGGTACGTCCAACGGCTTGGTCAGGTAGTCATCGAAACCGGCCTCCTTGGCCCGTGCCTTGTCCTAGCCCATCGCATGGGCGGTGAGTGCCACGATCGGTACGCGGGCAAAGCGAGCATCGGCACGCAGCTGCCGACACAGCGTGAAGCCGTCCGTGTCGGGCAGCGACAGGTCGACCAGGAGCAGGTCCGGCACGCGCTCCTGCGCCCGACGCAATCCGTCGGCGCCAGTTTCGGCTGCCTCGAGCGTGTAGCCGGGGCGCAGGCTCACCAGGCCGGTCACGAGCGCGCGGTTGGACGCGTTGTCTTCGATGTAAAGAATGTGACGCGCCGTGGCCGCCGGGGCCGGTGCGACCAAGGGCCCGTGTCCGTCTGTCGGCGCGGGTGCCGGGGCCACTGTCGCCAGCGGCAGGAACACCTCAAACTCCGAGCCTTCCCCGGCCGCTGTCGTGAGCTGTATGCGGCCCTGCATGAGCTCGATCAGCCGCTTGCAGATCGCCAGACCGATACCGGTGCCCGGCACGCCGCTACGCTCCGCGCCGAGACGGTTGAAGGGCTGGTACAGCGCCTCGAGTTGTGTTTCGTTAAAGCCTACCCCGGTGTCGCGTACGGCGAGCACAGCCTCGTAGGCGCCCGGATCGGCGGTCGTGCAGATGAGCACCTCGCCGCCTTGGCGGTTGTAGCTCACGGCGTTGGAGATCAGGGTGCCGATCACCTGCTGCAGTCGCAGCCGGTCGGCCCGCGCGAGCACGGGCGGATTGGGCGTGAGCGAGAGCGTTACACCGACGGCCGCTGCTGTCGGCTGCGCCTGCTCAATGCGCTCCTGCGCCAAGGCGTTACGTTCGACCGGCTCGCTCTTGATCGCCAGCGCACCGGCTTCGATGCGGGACAGGTCGAGCACCTCGTCGATCAGCGACAGCAACGTCCAACCTGCGCGCTCGATCTGATTCAGCCCTGCCGCCAGGGCGGCCTCGTCCTTCGGCTTCCTGATCTGCATGAGCTGCGTGAAGCCGAGGATCGCGTTCAGTGGCGTGCGTAGTTCGTGGCTCATGCGCGACAGGAACTCGGACTTCGCCGCGCTCGCCTGCAGCGCGGCGTCGCGGGCGGCAGCCAGATCGGCGGTTCGCTCGGCCACGCGTGCCTCGAGCACCGTGTTGAGGCCCTGCAGCACGTCGTTGAGCGCCTGCAGGCGGTCTTCGGCCTCGATCCTCGCGGTGATGTCGTTGAAAGACGTGACGGCGGTAAACGGCTGCTGCTCGCCTCGACGGCGCAGCGGCTCGGAATTAATCGACAGCCAAGCCAGACCGCCGTCAGGCCTCTGCACACCCATCAGCACGTCGCGTTACGGCTGCCCCGTCTTGAAGGCCACCACCGAGGGATGCTGGTCCCAGCGATAGGGCGTGCAATCGCGATTGATGGCGCGCCAGCGCGGATCCATGGAGTCAAGACCCAGCAGCTGGTTGCGGGTCAGGCCCAGGATCGACGGAGCCGCCTTGTTGCACGCCAACACCTTGTCATGCTCGTCCTGCATGACCACGCCCTCGGCGAGCGAGTCCAGCAGGACGCCTTGCAGGTCCGTCAGCAGCAGGGAAGTGGAGGTGAATCGCAACGCAGGCCCTCCGCAGGTGCGCCAGAGGGCACGAGGATAGACGCGTAACAACCCCTGTGGACACGCGGCAAACGCACGATATGCCTCGCTCGAGCGGCCCATTGCCCAGCGCTAGCCTTCTGCGCACCCGGCTGGTGCGATCAGCCGGGTCGCAGTTTCGGGTCGGGCGCGGGCAGGCTGGCGTTCTGGCCGACAACGCTTTCACCGCGGTCCTTGCCACCCGATGCGTAAGTCTCAAGCAAGTAGATTGATCTCTGAGCCGAACAGGATCAGCAGCCCTGCGATGTACAGGCAGAACATCAGCACGATCACCGCGCCGATGCTGCCGTAGGTGGCGCGGTAGTCCGCGAAG
This sequence comes from Burkholderiales bacterium, assembly GCA_020248785.1. GTDB lineage: Bacteria > Pseudomonadota > Gammaproteobacteria > Burkholderiales > Burkholderiaceae_F > JALHMQ01. Next base: position 6,705 of record JADCGX010000145.1, read on the forward strand.
TTTGCGGTGTAGAGCGCGAAGCCGAGCGAGGCCAGACTCAGCGTGATGGTGCCGACCACGCTGCCCGGCGTAATTAACGCGAAGTGCTGCCGCACGATAGGCGCGATGTGGCAGGTGACCGCAAAGGCGAGCAGCAGGGCGAGCATGATGATCACGTCACGCAAGGCAGCGAAGCCCCAAAGAATCTCCGGACTGCTGATGCCAAAGCTGGTGCCAAGCCAGTCCTGGATGACACCGCTCAGAACGATCGGGGACAAAGCGCCCACCCCAGCAAACCGAGCAGGCGTGTGAGCCCGATGGCCACCAGGGGCGCCTTGATGAATGGCCGCGCCTCCTTCACTCGATAGGTGATGTTCAGCTGCCGCATGATCGCGACCATGCCGGCCGACGCGCTCCAGAGTGCGAGCACGAAGCCGATCGACGGCAGCCCGCCGCTGCGGTTGCCGGTGACCTCGCGCACCACGCCTTCGAACATCACTGCGGCCTGCCCCGGAAGGAACTTGCGCAGCAGGTCCATGATGGCCTGGTCGATGTTCTGAATCGGCAGGTAGGGGATCACGGCCTTCAGGAAAATCATGGCGGGAAGATCGACAGCGTCAGGTAAAAGCCAAGCGCGGCCGCTCCATTGAAGACGTTGTCGTCGCAGATCTGCTGGTACAGATCACGAAAGAAGCGCGACCAGGGCTTGCCGTAGCGCATGGGCCGACCCTGGCAAGCCGGGTGCCGTGGGACGCCTGCCCGCGGCAACAAGCTAGCGATCGAATCGATCCGTCGTCGTGGCGCTGACGCCGGGGTCGCCGAACTGCAATGCGGCCAGCCGCGCGTACAGGCCTCCGCGAGCGGCGAGCTCGCCATGGGCGCCGCTGTCGACCAGCCGACCATGATCGAGCACGAAGATGCAGTCGGCCTTCTGGACGGTGGCCAGTCGATGCGCAATCACGATCGTCGTGCGCCCACTCATCGCGGCTTCCAGGGCTGCCTGCACCACGCGCTCGCTCTCGGCGTCCAGGCTGCTGGTGGCTTCATCGAGCAGCAAGAGCGGCGCGTTCTTCAACATGGCGCGGGCGATGGCGATGCGCTGGCGCTGCCCGCCCGACAGGCGCACGCCGCGCTCGCCGACGAACGTCGCGTAGCCCTCGGGCAGGCGCTGCACGAAGTCGTCGACGAACGCGGCCTTGGCGACGGCGATCGCCTCCGCCTCAGGCGCGCTGGGGCGACCGTAGCGCAGGTTGTCGAGGATGCTGCCCGAGAAGATCACCGGCTCCTGCGGCACCACCGCGATACGGGTACGCAATTCGGCCAGCGTGGGGCGGCGCACGTCGATGCCATCGATGCGAATTGCGCCGTCCTGCACGTCGTAGAGACGCTGCAGCAGCTGGAACACCGTGGTCTTGCCCGCGCCCGACAGGCCGACCAGCGCGGCCGTCTGCCCGGCCTCCACCGTGAACTGCAGGCCATCGAGCACGCGCTGCGTCGGCCGCGAGGGGTAGGCGAACTGCACCTTGTCGAAGGCCACGCGTACTCCGTCGGCCGGCGGCGGCAGCGCAATCGGCGCCGCGGGATCGGCGACGGCGGAGCACGTATCGAGCAGTTCCATCAGCCGCTCCGTGGCGCCACCGGCGCGCAGCAGCTCGCCCCACACCTCGGCGAGCACAGCGGCGCTGGAGCCGATCAGCATCATGTACAGCGCCGTCTGCGCCAGCGTGCCCCAGGTGGTCCGGCCATCAATCACGGACTGCACGCCGCTGTAAAGGCCCCAGAGCAGGAAGGCCGACACGCCGATGATCAAGAACGACACCAGCGAGGCACGCAGCCCGGTGCGTCGGATCGCGGTGGCAAAGGCGCGCTGGTTGGCAGAGGAAAAACGCTGCGCCTCGTTGTCCTCCTGCAGGAAGCTCTGAACCACCGGGATCGCGTTGAGCACCTCGCCGGCAATGCCGCTGGTGTCGGCGATCCGGTCCTGGCTGGCGCGCGAGAGCTTGCGGATGCGGCGCGCGATCAGCAGCGACGGCAGCACAACCGCGACGAGCACCAGCGCCACCGTAAAGACGAGCCGCGGGCTGGTGGCCAGCAACATGACCAGCGCGCCGATGCCCATCGCCGAACTGCGCAGCCCCATGCTGATGCTCGAGCCCACGGCGTTCTGCACGACCGTCGTGTCCGTGGTCAGGCGACTGAGCACTTCGCCGGTCTTCAGCGTCTCGAAGAACTGCGGACTCTGGCGCAGCACATGCGCGTACACCGCTTGGCGCAGGTCGGCCGTCACGCGCTCGCCCAACCAGGTGACGGTGTAAAAGCGCGCCGCGCTGAAAAGCCCCATCGCCACGGCCACCGCAAACAGCCACACCATCTGCTCGCGCACCGCCGCGAGCCGCTCGACGCTCGGCGCGGTGCTCGGCATGCCGAGGCCGCCGTCGATCAGGTGCCGGGTGGCCCAGGGAAACGCGAGCGTTGCGCCTGCCGCCAGTGCGAGAAACAACACGGCCAACGCAACTTGGGCCGTGTAAGGCGCAACGAAGGGCAGCAGGTTGCGCAGCGGCTTCAGGCGTCGCTCGGGGGGCGGCATGCCTGCTGCGGCGGAGGCTGTCACTGCACTCACCGTGAGACCCTCGCGCTGCGCGCTCGGGGATTCGCCCTTGGAGTGGCCCGGCGGGCTCACTGGACTACCCTCGCGCTGCGCGCTCAGGAATTCGCCCTTGGGGCGGCCCGGCGGGCTCACCGGACTACCCTCGCGCTGCGCGCTCAGGAATTCGCCCTTGGGGCGGCCCGGCGGGCTCACTGGACTACCCTCGCGCTGCGCGCTCAGGAATTCGCCCTTGGGGCGGCCCGGCGGGCTCATGCCAGCGCCGCGCGCAAGACACCCCAGCTCGCCATCAGCATGAGTGCCGCCCAGCCGATGATGCCGACGAGAAAGCCGCCACCGCGTTTCTTGGGCGCGGCGGCGTAGCCGATGGCGTACCAGAGGCGGCCGAACAACCAGAGTGCGCCGGCGAGTGCGGCCCACAGCGGACTGAAGAACAGCGCCGCCAGCCAAAGCGCCGGCAGCATCAGCACCGTGTTTTCCAGCGTGTTCATCTGGATGCGCAGCGCGATCTCGAAGGGCTCGGGCCCTGTCGTTGATGGCGGCATCACGTTGTGCTTGACGCGCATCCGGCCAACATAAGCGGCACAACCGAAAAGTAGCGCGACAGTGGCCAGCGTGATGAGCGCTGGACTTGCGAGGACGAAGTTCATGAACGGCAGTGTCGTGGGCAAGTGTGAAGGCAACACAGCCGCCATTATCGGCGATCGGTCCAACTGCACCGGCTACAAAGCGATCGGTTCCACGTACCCCGTCATCTCCAGATAGCCGCGTCCGACGCGCCGGCCGCCCTCGAGCAGCGAGCTGGCGCCTTCCCAGTAGACCGCTCCGGTCGAGGCGCGCGAGTCCAGCTCCTGGTCGGGCATCAAGGGCGCTGTCTCGAAGCTGCGCCCGCCCACCACGATCCGCTGCGCCACTGGCCAGGCGGCGCGCGTGCGCGGTGAGGTCCAGCGCTGAATGGGCTCGAAGCGCACGTCCTGCGGCCCGTACACCTGCACCCGGCTGCTGCCTGCCGGTCGCAGCGAGGCATACGCGTAGATGGCCTTGCCGCCCGCGCCTGATGCCGACGCCTTCTGCCGGATGTCGAAGGCCGTGAGCGCACTGCCATCGTCGAGATTCATGCCGACCCAGTCCCAGCCGGCGGCGTTCTCGTCGAGGATCGTGCTCGACCACTCGTGATCGAGCCAGGCCACGCCGCGCAGCGTGTGCGCGCTGCCATCGCGCGTCAGGGACGCTTCCACAGCGAGTTGCGGCTGCGAGTAGTAGTAGCTCGCCTGCTCGGGTCGCGGCCCCTTCTGCGAGAAGCCGGCCTCGCCCTGCAGCAGGATCGGTTGGGTGGGGCGCGCCGTGAAGCGCAGCGTGAAGCTGCGCCCGGGGATCTCGCAGGTGTAGGTGCCGTCGGGCTGCCGTGCGAAGCGCCAGCGGTCGAGCTGCACATCGGTGTCGTACTCGGCCGCCTGCGCCAGGCCAAAGCCCTCGCGTGCCACACGCTCGTCCTTCAGCAGGCTGCCGCGCGCCGGATCCGCGATGGCGGCATGCGCAATGATGAGCTGGCGCGCCGCGAACTTGCTTGGGTTGTCAGGATCGATGTTCGTCCGCGAGCGAAAGAACGTGATCTGGAAGCCGAGAGGCTGCGGTGTCGTATCGAGCAGGCCCGTGAGATACCACCACTCCGTGCGGTACTCGGGGTGCGCGCCATGGTCGCGTGGAAAGACCAGTGGCCGCCGCACCACGGCAGGGTACTGCACCCGTGCGTGGGCGGCCACGGGCGCAAGCGTGGCGGCAAGCAGCAGTTTGCGGCGTAGCAGAAGCACGGGCGATCAGGGGGCGACCACAGAGATAACGGAAAGCACGAAAGGAGTATCGCAGCGCCCGCCCGCGGACGCTGCGCACGTGTCGCGCCCATGCCCACGGTTTTCGCCTAGCCCGGATGTTTCATCAGGGACGTGGGAGTTGCGCGGATGCGTGCGCGAGCCAGATTGGACGAGACGGGCGCAGCCGATGCCCGCAGGCATCGGCGAGCACTTGAGCCGCAAGCTCGCCACGCAGAGCCTGCCCCTGCGAAGGCGGGGGCGCCGCGCAAGCCCACGTCGCCCCGCGGGACCAAACTGGTTCTGGCCAAACATCACTTCGCCACGCCGACTACAGAGGGAGAACTACCGCTTGCGGGGGCGACCTGGTGAAACATCCGGGCGAGTCCGTTTCTCTGTGTCGACATCCGCGCTTGCCCTTACTCCGGCTTGGCCGCAATGACCGCGATCTCGATCAGCACGTCACGCGGCAGGCGCGACACTTCCACGGTGGCGCGCGCCGGAGGAGCACTCTTGAAGAACTCGGCGTAGATCTTGTTCATCGCGGCAAAGTCGTTGATGTTCTTCAGATACACGGTGGACATCACCACGTTCTCGAAACTCATGCCTTGCGACGTGAGCTTGGCACCGATGTACTCGAGCGTCAGGCGCGTCTGCTCCTCGATCGTGGCGCCTTGCACCGCCGTGCCCGCCTTGTTCAGTGGAATCACGCCGGCCAGGAACACAAGGTTCCCGGCTTGCACCATCTGCGAGTAAGGGCCGATGGCCGGATACACATCTTTGGTGCTGTGGATCTGTTTGGGCGCGCTGGCGCACCCGCTGAGCAGGGCAACAGCCGCGAGCGAGGCAAGGGCAGCAAGCTTCTTCATGGATCTTCTCCTTGTTGGCATGAAAGCGGCCCGAGGGTGGGCCCGCGGCACTTTAGGCGCAAATGCCGCCCGCCGTCACCAGTCTTCGCGCACGGCAAGGATTGCTTCGCCCGACACTGCACGCCGGCCGGCGACGAGCGCGGTCAAGGTCGCCGCCACGAGCAGAGCCCCAATCAGCGCAGCAATCAACCCCCACGGCAGCCGGAAGTCCATGGTCCAGAAAAACGACTGTGGGTTGACCACGTGCACCAGGATCCACGCCACGCCCAGACCGGCCGCCAGCCCGAGCACGATCGCCAGCAGCGTGATGAGCAGGCCCTCGATGGCCAGCAGTGCCAGAACCTGGCCGCGGGTGACCCCCACGTGGCGCAGCACGCCGAACTCCTTGGTGCGCACGATCGCCTGCGCGGAGAACGTCGCGCCGATGCCCACCAGCCCGATGATGATGGCCACCACCTCCAGCACGTAGGTCACGGCAAAGCTGCGGTCGAAGATGCGCAGGCTGATGGCGCGGATCTGGCCGGTCTCCGCGAACTCCGCGGTCTTCACCTCCAGCGCCCCTTGTAGCTCTTGCATGACCGCCGTGGCCGACGCGCCGGGCTGCAGCCACAGGGCCACTTCCGTGCGCGCCGGCTGGCCGGTGATGCGTTCGTAGTCCGCACTGTCGATCATCACCGCGCCCGTCTGGCGCGCGTAGTCGCGCCACACGCCGCTGACGATGAAGGGCTGCGCCACCGAAGTGCCATCGGCGCGCGTGAGCGGCACGGTCAGCGTGCTGCCCAGCCGGGCGCCGTAGATCTCCACCATCGCTTCGGAGACCCACGCCGGCGGTACCTCGCCACCCGCCCAGGGCAGGGCGCCGCCGGTCAGCGGCAGCACGCGCTCGGGCGCCAGGCGGTCCACTGGCCGCGCGATCACCGACACCGCGGCACGCGCGGGGTCGAGCGAGACCTTGAGGTTGCGTGCGAACTCGGCCCGCGCGACCTGCGGATGCGCGGTCAGCGCCCGCTGGTCCTCCGCCGAGAAGATCGCCGTGCTGGCGGTCAGCGAGCTGCTGCCCACGGGTGCGGCGCGTACGTAGACATCGGCCGGCAGTACCCGCCCCAGCCAGTCATCGACCGAGGTGCGAAAGCTCGCGACCATCGTTGCCATCGCCACCATCAGCGCGAACGACGCCACGATGCCGGCTGCGCCGATGGACGCAAAACGCGGCGTGGCTGCCAGCCGCGTGGCGGCGAGCCAGGCGGGCACGCGGGGCGCCGCCGCACGCTGCACGCGCGCGGCCAGCGGCTGGAACAGCAGCGGCGCGAACAGCGGCTTGAGCAGGATCGCCGCGACCAGGATCAGCGCGATCGCGAGATACGCGCCGAGCGGAATGCCCTCGATCGGCGGCGCCTGCAGGAGCAGCAGGCCGACCATGAGCATGGCCACGCCGGGCCAGGCGCGCGCCGCCTCGCTCTCCTGGTCCAGGCCCGAGCCGGCCTTCAGCGCGAGGGCCGGGCGGGCGCGTGCGGCCTCCTGCGCCGGCAGGCCGCCGCCGACGATCGCGGCAGCCATGCCGAGGGAGAAGAACAGCAGCAGTGCCCACGGACTGATCACGAGCGAGGGCGCCACGCCCGAGAAGTAGCCGCCGCCCAGGTCACCACCGAGCACTCGCAGCGCAAAGCTGGCGATGGCCAACCCCAGCAGCACCCCGAGCAGAGCACCGATCGCGCCGAGCACGGCCGCCTCGGCCAACAGCAGTCGCTCCACTTCCCGGCGGGTGGTGCCGATGACGCGCAGGAACGCCAGCTGGGTGCGACGTGCGAGCACCGATTGCGCCTGCAGCGAATAAACGAGGAACGCACCGGTAAACAGCGCCACCAGCGCGAGCACGTTGAGGTTGACGCGATAGGCGCGCGACAGGTTGGACGCACGCTGCGCGGCCGCATCGGCGGACTGTAGCGCGACCCCCGGTGGCAGGCCCACGCGCTCGCGCACCTGCTCGAGCGTGGCGCCCGGTGCCAGTTGCAGATCGATGCGCGCGATGAGCCCGAGACGATCGAGCCGCCACTGCGCAAAGCCGAGATCCATCGCACCCACCAGCTGACCTTCGCGCGCCCCTGGCAGGCGACCGGCGATGCGCAGGGGCTGCACGCGGCTGCCGACCTGCACGGCCAGCGCGTCGCCAGGCGCCAGTTGTAGGGCCTCGAGTGCGGCCGGCGAAAGAAATAGCCCGTCGTTGAGCAGCGCAAAGCGTCCGCGCTCATCTGTCGCTGCGCCGTCCTTGGCCGGCTCGCCGATCCACTGCGGCGCCAGCGCGCCACCACGCAGGATGTCCACGCCGACGATCGGCAGCGAACGGCCGCGCAGGCGCGCCGGCTCGACCAGCGGTGCGTCTACCTCCAGGAACGCGCTGGCGATCTGCACGCCGGGATCGGCGGCCACGCGGGCGAACACCTGTTCGTCGAAGCCCTCGCGCGGCCCGGTAACCGAGGCGTCGGCCTGGCCCGTGACCTGCCTGACCGCGGAGGAGAACTCCGCCAACGCCGAGGCGTTGATCAAGTGCACTGCGTAGCCGAGCGCCACGCCGATGGCGATGGCCAGCACCTGCACCGCCACGCGCAGAGGGTGCTGCCGCGCATAGCCACCAATGACGCGGCCGAGCAGCCAGGGCCATTGAGACACGTCAGCCATTAGAAGAGGATCACGACGAGAACGAAGCTTGGCCCTCGTGCGAGCGGACAGCCTGAGCGCCGATGGCAGGCCCGTCGTCCCCGTGCAGGCGGGGACCAAGTGTCGTTGCCGCTCTCGAAAGTCGCTGGATCCCCGCCTGCACGGGGACGACGGACGAGCGTCACTCCGCCGCCGCCCGGTCGTCGGACGGGCGCGGCGCGAACGCCGTGTCGTCCGCTCCGACCGGCGCTGCGAGGTGCAAGCGCCCGTGATCCAGCCGCAGCACGCGATCCGCCGTCCTTGCGGCCGCGACCGAATGCGTAACCAGGATGCCGGCCGCGCCGCCGGCGCGGATGCTCCGGGCCAGCAGATCCAGGACGCCGGCCGCGGTGTCGGGGTCGAGGTTGCCGGTGGGCTCATCGGCCAGCACGAGCGAGGGCCGGTGCACCAGCGCGCGCGCCACCGCCACCCGTTGCAGCTCGCCGCCCGAGAGCTCGCGCGGCGGCGAGTTCCCGCGCTTGCCCAGCCCCACGGCATCCAGCATGGCCTGCACGCGCTGCTGCCGCTCAGCCGGCGGTACTGTCAGCAGCACCAGGGGCAGCTCCACGTTCTGCGCGACCGTCAGATGCGGCAGCACGTGAAACGCCTGGAACACGAAACCCACGCGCGTGCGCCGCAGCCGCGTGCGGGCGTCCTCGTCGATGGCCGCCTGGCTGCCGAGATCGACGTCGCACATCAGCGCATCGCCGATCTGCACGCGACCGGCGTCAGGCACATCGAGCCCGGCAATGAGGTTGAGGAAGGTCGACTTGCCTGCGCCCGACTCGCCGATCACCGCCACGTAATGGCCTGCGCCGAGCGTGAGCTCAAGGCCATCGAGGATCTTTCTGTCGCCAAAACGCCGGCTGAGTCGTTCGATGCGCAGCATGAAGTTATTGTAGGAGGGTCGGCCTAGTGTCTGGACTACACTGCGACGCTTGAAGTTGCAGGGTGAGGTGTTGGGCGGGCCTGCGCCTGTCCGCCCGACGGCCGATCCCCAAGTCCATGTCTGCAAACCCCGCACCCATCCGCCCTCCCGGCAATTTCGAGGTCGCCGCCGCCGACGTGCAGCGCGCCGCCGAGCGCCTGCGCGGCCAGGTGGAGAACACGCCCTGCGTGCACTCGCGCACGCTGTCGGCCATCACGGGCGCCGAGGCCTATCTCAAGTTCGAGAATCTGCAGTTCACCGCGAGCTTCAAGGAGCGTGGTGCGCTCAACCGCCTGGCGCTGCTGAGCCAGGACGAAAAGCGCCGCGGCGTGATCGCCGTGTCGGCAGGCAATCACGCTCAGGGCGTGGCGTATCACGCGCAGCGCATGGGCATCCCTGCGGTGATCGTGATGCCACGGTTCACGCCGACCGTGAAGGTGGAACGCACCCGCGGCTTTGGCCCCGAGATCCTGCTGGTGGGCGAGACCTTCGATGACGCCAAGGTCGAGTGCACCCGCATCGCCGCCGAGCGCGGGTTAACCCTGATTCACCCCTACGACGATCCGGCGGTGATCGCTGGTCAGGGCACTGTCGCGCTCGAGATGCTCGCCGCGCAGCCGCAACTGGACTGCCTGGTGGTGGCTGTTGGCGGCGGCGGGCTGATCTCGGGCGTGGCAACCGCGGCCAAGGCCGCCAAGCCCGGCGTCCAGGTTGTGGGCGTGCAGACCGATCAGTTTCCCTCGATGTACGCGGCGTTCAAGGGCATCAGCATGCCCTCGGCCACCGCCACGTTGGCCGAGGGCATCGCCGTCAAGTCGCCCGGCGAGATCACGCGCCGGATCGTGCAGCGCCTCGTGGACGACGTTGTGCTGGTGTCCGAAGGCGACATCGAGCACGCCATCGTGCTGCTGCTGGAGATCGAGAAAACTGTGGTGGAGGGCGCCGGCGCGGCGGGCCTGGCCGCCGTGATCCGTCACAAGGATCGTTTCAAGGGCAAGAAGGTCGGGCTCATTCTGTGTGGCGGCAACATCGACATGATGGTGCTGGCTGACATCATCGAGCGCGGCATGGTCCGCGCCGGCCGCCTGGCCCGACTGCGCGTGGCGATTCGTGACGTCCCTGGCGAACTGGCTCGCGCCGCCACGATCGTGGGGACGATGGGCGCCAATATCGAGGAAGTGGAGCACCAACGGGCCTTCACCACCCTGCCGGCGCAGAACGCTCAGTTGGAAATGGTCTTGCAGACGCGCGGGCCTGAGCACATCGAGCAGGTCATCAGGGCGCTGAGGGACGCGGGGTTGCCGTCGGAGTTGGATACGTTCTGAGCATCCGAGCGACGACACAAACGAAAAGGGGGCGCGATCGCCTCCTTTCCTAATTCAAATGCGCGTTCAAGATGAGCCTAACTGTGGCATGCTTCAGCTTGCATCCCCGCAACCGGAGCTTGTCATGGCCAGACCCCGCGTGCGGGACATGAAGTTGGTCGAGTTCGCCAAGAGGCGGGCGTCGCAAGCCACCACAGTCGAGGAACTGCGCAGTGCGCAGGCGGTGTTGATGCCTGCGCTGCTGGGCGCTACGCTGGAACAGACGGCCGCCGTGCTCGGAGTCGGCCGAGCGACGGTGGGCCGGTATCAGGCCAAGGTGCGCAGGCGCCTGACGCATCCGACAGAGCCGCCGCCGC
>JADCGX010000146.1 GCA_020248785.1 Burkholderiales bacterium
TCTACAACGTCCTCGAAAAGCTCCGCCGCAGCGAGCCGCTCACCGCGAAGGAGAAAACGATCCACGACCACGGCCTGGTGTCGGTGCTGCGCGAACTGCACGACGACCTCGACCGCGCCGTTTTCGCGGCCTACGGCTGGGACGATCTGGCCGCGGTGCTCGTCGGCAAGCCGGGGGCGACCACGCCGTATCCCGAGAAGTCGGCCGAGCAGGCCGCCGCCGAGGAAGAACTGCTGTCGCGGCTGGTGGCGCTCAACGCCGAGCGCGCGGCCGAGGAAGCGCGGGGCTTGGTGCGCTGGCTGCGCCCCGAGATCCAGGCCGCCGCAAGCACTCGACCTGTGCAGGGTGAAATCGAGACGGATGAAGCAGTAACCGCGACCGACGATGCCGACACCGTGCCGGCCGTGATCGATGCGCCTTCCGCCGGCAAGCGGGCGCCGTGGCCGGCCACGCTGCCGGAGCAGATCCGTGTGGTTGCGGACGCGCTGGCCGCCGCGCCGCAGGGCCTCGACCTCGACCAGCTTGCCGCGCAGTTCAGCGGCCGCGGGCCGTGGAAGAAGCGCCTGCCCGACATCGTCGATTCGCTCGCCGCGCTGGGCCGCGTGAAGGCCGAGCGCGTGGGCGAGCGCACCGTGCTGCGTGGTTGAGTCCGTGCCTGCGCGCGATCCGCGGTTGCGGGACGCGTTGCATGCGCGGGATGGCGAACTCCTGCTGAGTTTGCAGGGCATCGCGAGTTGCGCGCCAAGACGGGGCTGAACGTCGCCGATGTCGAGGGCGCGCTGGCGTGCTCGCTGAACGCGGCGTACGCCAGGACGAGGACTGCACGCGCCACGCTGAGAACCGCGATCGTCGACCGCGCCGACGATTGATGCGCACCCGATGCGCACCCGATGCGCACCCGATGCGCGACCGGTGCGCAACCGGTGCGCAACCGACGCGGGCGGTGCTAATTCGCCTCGACTTGCCCGGTGAGCCGCTGCCGCAGCGCCGACCAGGACAAGCCGACGCCGAGGATCACGCCCACGACGATCAACACGATCCAGACAAGCAGGTGCGGCGCGTTGGCCTTGATCGCGCCGATGTCGAACAAGAGCCACACCAGCGTGCCCAGCACGAGACCGAGCAGGACGATACCGAGCGTTCCCATCGAGACCATGGTTGTGCGGATGGTAAACACCCATGCGCCGAGCAACAGCGCGCCCGCAAAGGCGCGCGCGGCATCGAATGCCTTGAAGTCGGCCAGCGCCCAGTGCAAGTGCGACTGCCCGCTGGGGTTATAGGTCAGCAGCACAAGGGCGAGCGCAAGGGCGACGCGCACGACGATGCCGGCGGCTGAGATCGGTTTGGTCTTCATGACGCTGTTCTCGGTGTTGTTGTTTGTCGCACAAGCGCCGCGGATCGCGGCGTTGCCCGCGCGGGCGATTGATGCGCCAGTGAGCGACTGCGTCAGGTCGCGCAGCGGGCGCCGCGAGCGACGGGCTCGGCCGGCTCGGACGCTCGCGGCGTCGAAGCGCTGTTTTGCCCTGCCGTGCTATTCGGCGGCGCGTGCCAGTCGGGCTGGGCGTTGCGCTGTCGCCAGAGAGTCGCCCTGCGTGCCGGCGGCGGGGCCGCGCTGCCCGGCGAGCGCGTCATACAGGCCGTCCTCGCGCCGCTCGAACAGCGGCGCGAACTGCGGGTAGCGCGGGTCGTTGCGCGGGTCGGCGCTGCCCTTGTGCGTGCAGTGGGCGTGGTCGTCACTGGTGGCTTGCGCGACCTCGCACAAGGCGCGCTCGGCCAGCGTGCGCAATGACGAGAGCGACGACAGGCTGGCCGGATCGTTGGCGGCAAGGCCCGTGTCCGAGCGCTCGGCCCGAGCCTGCACACTGGCTTGCAGCAGGCTGCGCAGAAAGCGGCACAAGTCACTGGCGCTGAGGATGGCCTGCGGCAGGAACGTGATGTGAACCTCGGCGCACGCCGTCTTGTAGTGAAGCAGACCGGCGGGAGTGAAACGAGGACGGCCCTTGGTCCAGGCCACCAGCGCGCTTGCGTTCACCTCACCCGTGCCTTGCATGCGCGCTCCGTGTCGGCGTCGTGCCGAAGACTGCTGCAGGAAGCGACCTTAAACGCGCCGCGCGCCCGAGTACAGGTGCACAGCAGCGCAACGCGTGGCTCGACGCGCGGATTCGTCTAGGACGCGCGACGACAAGAGTGCCGCGAATCGGTTTTGTTCATGCGAATGCGCGGCCTTGGCGTCGACAAGGCATGGTCAAGCCGAACGCTTTGGCGACTCAATTCGCGGGTGAGCGTCTGCCGGGCCAGTGTTTGGCTGTCTTTTGATCTAGCGCATCACTCTGTCAATGTGACGAGGATGTCCGCATACCATGCGAGATTGAGGCCGAGCGTGTCGTCTTGCGCGAGGTCGCGGCTGCTCATGTCCATGCGCGACGAGTGCACGCCCAGCAGCATGGCATTCAGGGGCTCGGGGCTGGCCGTCGCACGCATGACCACGGGGGCGCCGCTCATGCCGCGATGGGTGCGCGCATCGGTGAGAAAGCAGCCCTGCCCCTGAAAGCGCACGCCAAAGGCGGAGGCCACCGCGCCGTGGCGCGCCACCGGCAGATAGTGGCGCGTGTCGTGAAAGCCAAGGGGAAAGCCGACCACCAGCAGCGGCGTGCCCAGAGCGACCTCCTCGAGCCGCGCCTGCAAGTGCGCCGGGCCAAAGGTCTCGATCTGCACACCCGCCGGCAGCAGCGCCCGGTCGACCTCGATGGCGGCCACATCGATCGCGCCGCCCGAGTCCTCGCCCTGGCGCCAGCGGGCGCGGCCATTCTCGTACAGCGGCACCGCGATACTCGCGACGCGCGTGAGATCCGCGGCGTCGGTGTGCAAGGTCAGGCCGATGGCGTCGGGCATGTGCTGCGTCGGCGCATCGAACAGCACATGCCGGCTGGTCACGACGAACAGCCGCGCATCGCGGGTGAAGAAGAACCCGCTCGCCGTCGTGAGCAGTCGCGCGCCCAACCAGGTGGACACCTGGGTGCAGGCGAGCAGCAGGGGATCGGCGAGGACCATTGCCGGCGGTCAGGCGCTGGCGCCGGAGCGGCTGGTGCGCCGCTGCGGCAGGTGGGCAAAGTCAAGGGTGGCGCCGCCGCCGTCGGGCTGCCGGCGGACGCCATGCAGCGGTCCTGCGTCGGCAGTGCGCCGCCACACGCGGCGGCGTACCTCGAGTTGTGCGATCACCCGACCATCGACCTCGAGTTGCCGGCCCACGACCAGGATGCGGCTGCACGGCAGCGTGACATCGCGTTCGCCGAACTGCTCCAAGTGCACGGAGAAGACGCCGACGCCCCTGATACGCGCGATGCGCAGACCGGGATCTGCGGCCAACCGCCACTGCCGGTGGTACAGGCTGCGGATCAACGACTGCCGCGCCCCGCCGACGATGCTCGCCTCCAGCGGCCGCACGAAGGCGTACGGCTGCGAGCGCGCGCAGGCGCCCGCCGGGTCCTCGAACTCCAGCCAGAGGCTGTGCGGTTCCGATCCGTGGATCGACATGGCAACTCCGTTTCGTCGCTCCAGTGTGGCATCAAGGGGTTGCACCGTGCAGCGCCGTCAATCGGCGCGTTCACCCGGCACCATCACCCGGCACCATCACCCGGCACCATCACCCGGCACCATCACCCGGTGCCACCCGGCGCCATCAAGCGAGCATCCGCCAGCCTGCGCGAACTGGGTCGCAACAGCGAGCGGTTGACCCGACGCCTCCCGTATCCCCGTCGACCGGCGTCGCCTCCGCGAGCACGACCTTCGCACGCTTGGACGGCGCAGCCTGGCCGGTGGCGTTGGCTGTATCGACGGGCGTCCGCCAGATTGGCGCCGCGTCCGCAGCCAGCGCAAGTCAGCGGGCACCGCGCTTGCGTGTTCTGACGCGCGCCGACCTGCGTCGTGTGGCGCTGGGCATGGTGCAGCAGGCGCGCCGCACCGGTGTTCCTGCGCAGGCGCGGCCCAGTGTGCTGCGCCACGCGCAGCACGTGTCGCTGCAACTGCTCGCCGAGCCGATCCCTGCCGGCCAGGGGGAGGCCGCCGTGCTGCTGATGTTCGATCTGTCTGCCGACGGCGGCGGCGGAGCGGTCGCCGTAGCGGATGCCGAACGCGATGAACAGGTGCATCGGCTGCGCGAGGACCTGGCTGCCATGGAGCGCGAGGGCGAAGCGGCGTTGGCCGAGTTGCGGGTGGCCCACGAGGAGGCGATGTCGCTGAACGAGGAACTGCGGTCGTCCAACGAGGAGCCGCAGACCTACAAAGAAGAGCTGCAGTCGATGAACGAGGAGCTGGTCAGTGTCAATGCGCAGATCGAGGAAAAGATCGACGAGCTGGAGCGTGCGCTCGGCGACGTGCGCAACCTGATGGACGCGACGCAGGTGCCCACCCTGTTCCTCGACCGCGATCTGCGCATCCGCCGCTGCACCGAGCCGACGCGACGGCTGTTCCATCTGTTCGACGCTGACGTTGGACGTGCGCTGCGCGACATTGCCGGTCGCGTGGACGCCCCCACGCTGCTCGCTGACGTCGCTGCCGTGCGGGACGGTCAGCAGCCGACCGAAAGCGAGGTCGCCGATGCAGACGGGCGGCGCTACCTGCGGCGGCTCGCGCCGTACCGGCTGCGCGACGACCGTGTCGATGGTGTCGTGATCACCTACCTCGACATCACGACGCTGCTGCGGGCCGCCGCGGACGCGCGGCGCCTGGCCGCCGTGCTCGACAGCTCCAACGATGCGGTGCTGGTGTACGAGTTCGAGGGTCGCATCCGCTCGTGGAACCGTGGCGCCTGCGCGATCTACGGATACGACGAGGACGCTGCCAAGCAGCTGAGCATCGAAGCGCTGGAGCCCAAGGCCGAACGGGGCGCGGCATTGGCGATCGCGGCGCAGGCGCGGCAATCTGCTTCGGTCGGGCCGCGGCGGGCCTGCCGACTGACGCGCGAGGGCCGGGCGTTGGACGTTCCGGTCTCGGTGTCGGTATTGAAGGACGAGGCGGGCCAACCGATCGCGGTGCTGTCGACTGAGCGCGACCTGAGCGAAACGCTCCGGCTCGAACCCGAGGTGCGCTTCCGCGCCATGGCGGACCTGGTTCCCGCGCTGCTCAGGATCGACGACGCGTGCGGCCGTGCCGAGTACATGAACGAGGCGTGGCTGGTCTTGACCGGGCTCCAATCGAGCGCTCCGCTGCTGGGCACGGGCTGGCACAGCTTCGTACATCCGGACGACCTGCCCGTGCTCGTGGAGCGGGAGCAGCGCTCGCGCGTCGGACAATGTCGGCTCGAATGCGACCTGCGCCTGCGCGATCATGACGACGAGTATCGCTGGACGCGCACGACCGAGGCGGCCCGGTTCGACGCACAAGGCAGCCTGCGGGGCTACGTCAGCCTGACCGTCGACATCCAGGATCGCAAGCTTGCCGAGCAGGCGCTGGCGCAGGAGGCCGCGCGCAAGGATGAGCTTTTGGCCATGCTGGGCCATGAACTGCGCAACCCGCTCGCACCAATCGGCGATGCGGTCGCGCTGATCGAGGGCGGCGGCCAGCGGGACCCCAAGCTGCGCTAGGCCACCGGCGTGATCGCGCGCCAGGTTGAGCAGATGGCGCGGCTGGTGGACGACCTGATGGATGTGGCGCGGGTGGCCACGGGCAAGATCAAGCTGCAGATGATGCTGCCGGACCTGCGCGCCGTCTTCGAGCGGGCGCGCGACTTGGCCGCACCGGCCATCGCCGCCCGCGAGCAGCACCTGACGTCAAGCATGCCGGGCACACCGGTGCATGTCGAAGGCGATCTGGTGCGCTTGACCCAGGTCGTCGGCAATCTGCTCAACACCGCCTCGAAGTTTTCCCGGCGCGGCGGCCGTATCGCGGTGATCGTGGCGGTGCAGGCGAAGACCGCCGTGCTCCGGGTGCAGGACAACGGGGCCGGCATCTCGGCCGAGATGCTGCCGCGTGTGTTCGACCTGTTTGCGCAGGAAGACACGACGGTCGACCGCGCGCAGGGCGGCCTGGGCATTGGCCTGACCCTGGTGCAACGCCTCGTGACGGCGCAGGGCGGTCGGGTGGAGGCGCACAGCAAAGGGCGGGGACGCGGTAGCGAGTTCGTGATGAAACTGCCGCTGGTGTCGATCGAGTCGTCGGAGGCCCCGGCGGCACCGGTGCCGCAGGCAGCGCCCCTGGCTGGACCCTGCCGCGTGCTCATCGTCGACGACAATGCCGACAGCGCTGGAACGCTCGCCATGCTGCTGTCCCACGCCGGCCATCGTGTAGACACGGCTGCGGACGGACCGTCGACTCTGGTCAATGCGCTCGAGTTCCGTCCGGATGTGATCTTGCTCGACATCGGCTTGCCCGGCATGACCGGCTACGAAGTCGCGCAGCGCCTGCGTGCCGAGCCTGCCATGGCCGGCACCCTCCTGATCGCCCTGACCGGCCACGGCCGGCCCGGGGATGCGCAACTCGCGCGGGCGGCGGGCTTCGACCGGCATCTGGTCAAGCTCGTCGCGCCCCGGGTGCTGCTGGACCTGCTGGCACAGCGGGCGGCGCGGCGCGGTCTCGAGCAAGGCGGGCCGGCGCGCGCCTGAGTGGGGGCCGTTGCGCGGCAGGCAAGGCAAGGTCCCGCACGACCCGCGCCACGGCGGGCACAATCGCGCTCCCATGGGCCGCGTGTTTCCATCCAATTTCGCCGCTGCGGTGCTGGCCGCCTTCGTGCTCGTGCTGGCGCCGCTGGCGGTCGCGCTCGTGCTGGCGGTGCTGCAATTGCAGGACCTGGCGGCCACCAGTGGCACCACGAGCGCGCGCGCGCAGCAAACAGGCACGCAGGCGCGCGCGGCGCGCGAAGCGCTGGTGGGTGTCGAACGCGCCTTGCGCCAGGCCCAGGTGCTCGGCGCGCCCGCCCTGCGCGATGCCTACCAGGCGCAGCGGATCCGCCTGCTCGATGCCACCCGCGCGCTCGCCACCGGGCTGGACGAGGCGCCGGCACTCCTGGGCAGCGTGTTCGATGCCGACGAGCGCGTGCGTGCGCCCTTTGCCGACAACCAGCCCGCCAACGCGCTGACCGCCTTCGACGACCTGCTGCGCGCGGTCGATGCCACGGTGGAGGCGGCCACGCGGCGCCTGACTGCGGATCAGGAGCAACTGGCCGCGCGTCCACAACAGGTGTCGCGCCGCCTGTTGTGGCTGGCGGCGCTGGCGGTGCCGTTGGCCGTCGGTCTGGCGCTGCTCTTCTCGTGGTACCTGGGGCGGCCGGTGCGCGAACTTGGCGTGTCGATGCGGCGGCTGGGCGAGGGCGACCTCGAGACGCGCGTGGTGGTCCGCGGTCCGGCCGACATCGTGCGGCTGGGCCATCGGCTCGAATGGCTGCGCCAGCGCCTGGCCACGCTCGAGCAGACGCGTGCCCGCTTTCTGCGCAGCATGTCGCATGACCTGAAGACGCCGATCGCCTCCATCGCCGAGGGCGCGGCCTCGCTCGATGAGGAGCTTTACGGTCCGCTGACGCCGCCGCAGCGCTCCGTGGTGGGCGTGATCCGCCACAATACGGAGCGGCTGTTGGCGCGCATCGAAAGTCTGTTGCGCAGCGACCGCCCGCGGCCGACGTCCGAAGAAGGCGAGGCCGCGGCAGCAGGCAATGTGGAGGCGGTGGGGCGCGTGGACCTGGCGGCCGTGGTACGCAACGTGCTGGACGATCACAAGCTGGCGCTGGCGCATCGGCGCCTGGCGCTCGAAGTCGGCAGCACGCAGGCGGCCGTGGTGGGTGACGCGGAAGGATTGCGTGTGGTGATCGACAACCTCGTGTCCAATGCGATCAAGTTCTCGCCGCCCGGCGGGCGCATCGAGTTGCGCATGGACGCGGATCGGGACGACGTGCATTTGAGCATCGTGGACAGCGGCCCGGGCGTGGCGCCCGGCGAGGAGGAGCGGATCTTCGATCCGGCCGTGCGCGGCAGCGCAGCGCTCTCCAGCGGCGCGCCGGGCAGCGGCCATGGGCTGGCCATCGCGCGCGACATCGCACAGGCCCATGGCGGCAAGCTGCGCGTGGTCAACGTGGGTCGCAAGGGCGGCGCGCACTTCGTGCTCACGCTGCCGCGCCTGCCGGAGGTGGAAGATGCCCCGGTCTGACGTCTTAGGCAGTCGCGATCCGGAGCATGTTGATCGCACCGTAGCCGCCGAGTCCGTTCAGCGCGGCGAGCAACGGCGCAACCCGTGCTGGAACGCTCCGTGGTCGCGGCATGCGCCTTGGCTCAACGGCGTGGGACTCGCGATGACGCTCCTGCTGGCCGGTTGCGCGGCGCGTCCGCTGCCACCCTGGGAAGCGCCGCTGATCCGGCCGCCCGTGGTCGCGCCGCCGGTGCAGGCGGCCGCGCCCTCGCTCGCCGGCTACCTGCAGAAGATGCGCGAGATGGGTGCCGACGAGCTGGCAACCGAGTATCAGCGGCTGCTGCTCGACGGCAGTCCGCGGGCTCGCTTGCAGCAGGCGCTCGTGCTGACCGCGCCGAACCACGCGCTGCGCGACGAGGCGCGCGCCCAGCAGCACCTGGACGAATTGCTGCGCAACGACGGCACGCCGCCGGCGGTGCGTGATGCCGCCGCGCTGGCCGCGCTCTGGCTCGACGAGTCGCGTCGCGCCGACAGCGAGCGGCGTCGGCTCATGACCAAGTCGCGCGAGGACGAGGCCCGCATCCAGTTGCTCGAAACCCGCGTGCGCGATCTCGAGCGCCGCTCCGCCGATGCGGAGAAAAAGCTCGAGGCGCTGCGCGCCATCGAGCGCGAGCTGTCCAGCCGCGCCAACGCCCGCCCGCAATGAAGACTGCCAGTACCGACCGCCCGCGCGTGCTCGTCGTCGATGACGACGAGTCGCTGCTGACCCTGATCGCGATGCGACTCGATGCCTCGGGTTTCGAGACCATGACCGCGCGCAACGCCTCCGAGGCGCTCGGCCGCCTGCAGGCCACCCGGCCGCAGTTGGCCATCGTCGATCTGCGCTTGGCGCCTGAAGCGCCTGAAACGCCTGAAGTGCCCGAGCAGCCCGAGCCAGCCGCAGCCTCGGGAGCGCCGGACGCGCCCCAAACCTTGCAGCCTGCGCCGGCCGGCATGGCCGGCCACCGTGCCCAGGTGCAGGACGAGCATGGCGACGAGCACACCAGTGGTCTGGCGCTGGCGCGCCGCATGCGTCAACTGGAGCCGCTGCTGCCAGTGATGATCCTGACCGCGCACGGCTCGATTCCCGATGCCGTGGCGGCCACGCGCGAGGGCATCGCGGCCTTTCTCACCAAGCCTTTCGACGGCCGCGCGCTCGTCGACGAGGTCAAGCGGCTGCTCGCGCAGCGTGCCCCGGAGACAGCGGCGCGCGAAGGCTGGCGCGGCAAGATCGTCACGCGCAATCGCGCGATGCTCGCGCTGATCGATGAGATTGGCCGCATCGCGCGTCATGACGCCACCGTGCTTGTGGTGGGGCCCTCGGGCAGCGGCAAGGAACTCATCGCGCGCGCCATCCACGAGGCCAGTCCCCGCGCGGGCAAGCCGTTCGTGGCGATCAACTGTGCGGCGCTGCCCGAACAGCTGCTCGAAAGCGAACTCTTCGGCCACGTGCGCGGCGCCTTCACCGGCGCCGTCAGCGAGAACGCGGGCCTGTTTCGCACGGCCCAGGGCGGCACTGTGCTGCTGGATGAAATCGGCGACATGCCGATGCCGCTGCAGGCCAAGATGCTGCGCGTGCTGCAGGAGCGCAAGCTGCGGCCGGTGGGCGCAACGCGCGAGCTCGACGTCGATGTGCGGGTGGTCGCGGCCACGCACCGCGATCTCACCCAGCAGTTGCGCGATGGCATGTTCCGCGAGGACCTGTTCTACCGGCTCAACGTGGTGCGGCTCAGCGTGCCGCCGCTGCAGTCGCGCCGCGAGGATGTGCCGTTGCTGGCGCAGCACTTCCTGGCGCAGATCGGGGCCAAGTACAAGAGCCAGGCGCGCGCCTTTGCGCCCGGCGCGCTGGACCGGCTGACGCATGCGACCTGGCCGGGCAATGTCAGGCAGCTCTACAACGTGGTCGAGCAGTGCGTGGTGATTGCCGATGGCCCGATCATCGCCGCCAGCCTGATCGAGCGCGCGCTGCTCGCCTCGCCGGCGGGACAACATGGCGCCACCGGCATTCTCTCGCTGGCCGATGCGCGCGCGCAGTTCGAGCGCGACTACCTGGTGCAGCTTCTCAAGCTCACCGGCGGCAACGTCTCGCAGGCCGCGCGCATCGCCAAGCGCAACCGCACCGAGTTCTACCGGCTGATCGAGCGCCACGGGCTGCACAGCGATCTATTTCGCTGACGCCACGGGCAGCGCCGTTGCGTGGCGCCGAAGCCTTTCCCAGAGTCGAGAGTGCCGCGGCCGACTGTGCAGGCGCGCGAGGCATTGCAGGCGGCACCGATGGCGTCGACTGGTCGGTCGACTGCATCGGTCGGCAGTTCCAACCCTGCCAAACATGCCGGCTGTGCCGTTCCGATCGGCAAGAACTTGCGGTCATCCGCGGCAAGATTGCGTCAAGCGGCCGACTTGCGCAGTCAAGGACGTCGTCGATCGGCGACGTGCCGCTGCAATCGGGCCTTGCGCAGCATCCGATCCTGTCGCCGCCGCCCGACACAAATGCCGTCACTCATCGCGCGCTGCCCGCGCGTCACTGCATGGGCACGCCTTTCGCCCTAGTGAGCCTGCATTGCACTCACCCATAGGAGACACGCATGCGTTCACTGACCAACACCACCAAGTTCGTCCTCGCCGCGTCCGCACTTGGCCTGTGCGCCGCGGCGTATGCGGGCTCCACCACCACCAGTTCGGACAAAGATCGCGTCGCCCAGTCCGGCGGCAATTCGAGTAGCGGTGGCTCATCGGGCTCATCGGGTTCCACGGGCGCGACGGCTTCATCCGGCACCAGCGGCTCGAGCGGCATGGGCTCCGGAACGACCAGCGGTAGCGGCAATGCCGGCATGGGCAACAGCGGCTCCGGTGCCGGCGGATCGGGCACGAGCGGCAGCGCGCCGAGCTCACCCAATGGAGCGCGCACCGGCGCTGGTACCGG
Organism: Burkholderiales bacterium; assembly: GCA_020248785.1. GTDB lineage: Bacteria > Pseudomonadota > Gammaproteobacteria > Burkholderiales > Burkholderiaceae_F > JALHMQ01. The sequence goes on from JADCGX010000146.1 coordinate 11,075, forward strand.
CGGGTCCGACGTCCGTCAGTTCGGCCAGGCCGATCGCAACCGTGACGGTTCGATCGACAAGGAGGAAGCGCGCCAGGTCCGCAACATGAAATTCGAGGAAGTCGATAAAGACAGCAACGGCAAGATCGATCAGACCGAGTTCATGGGCTGGGCGTCGTTACACCGCAGGTAGTCGCACCACTGGCGGCGCCGGACCAGGCGGTTCGGCGCCGCCACCGCATCGTCTGTCCCGCCCTCGGCAACGAGCCCCGGGGTTCCGTGCGTCTCGGTCTTCGTCTCGGTCTTCCTATCCACAGTGCCGCTTTCCAAGCCCGCCGGGTCAGTCTGCGTGAGGCCGCCGGCGCCCGCACCGCTGTGCGCCTTGCTACGCTTCAAGCCTGAGCGCGAACGCGCATCGCCGATCATCGAACACCGTCCATGAATCACCGCAACCGCTTCCCCGCGCGGCGACGCTTTCTGAAGCAGTCGGCCGCGTTGTCGGCCGGCGCTTCGTTCGCCGTGCCAGCGGCGGCGCTCGCGCAGGTGCAGCAGGACACGGACAAGCTTGGCCTGCTGCACGCAGTCAGTGGTCCAGAGGCTCCGCTCGGGCGCGCCTGCCGCGAAGCGGCGTTGCTCGCACTGCGTGAAGTGAACCGGGCGCGCAATCTGCGCAACCTCCCGCCGTTGCTTGCCGTCTCGGCCGATGTTGCAATCCACGCGCAAGCGGCCGCTGCGGTCGCTGCGATGCAGGCGCAAGGCGTGCGCGCCGTGCTTGCGCTGCTGCCGCCCGCGCCGCTCGCCATGGCCAAACTGAACGACACCGCCCTGCTGCGCCTGATGCCCGCCGCGCTGGCCTGCGAGGCGAGCGCAGCCTGCTGCGCGCTGTTGCAGCCCATGCCCGCGCCGATGCAGTTGGCGGTCGCCTCAACGTACGCCGCGGTGCGTGCGCTCGATGCGGTCATTGATGGTGGTGACAGTGCCGCCCGCGTCGGCGATGCACTGCTCGGCGCAGGTCTGGCGCAGCCGCTGACGGCGGTGCAGCGCGGTGGTGTACAAGCCGTCCTGCTGATTCCCGCGGCCCCGGCAGCGCGCAGCCAGCGGGCTTGAGTCGCATGCCTGAACCGCGTGCCTGAACCGCATGCCTGACGCGCGCCCGACCCTGCCCGCGCGCCGCATGCTTGCCCTGATCGGCGCACTGCTCGCATTACCGGGCTCCGCGCATGCGCAGGAGCGCAGCACCACGGCCGACGTGGTGGCACTGACTGTATGCGTGATCGACGCCGACATTCGCTGGGCCGCCCTGGCGCACCGAGCGCGTGGTGATGACCGTGACGCGGCGACCAAAGCGATCGCCGCGACAATGCCCGATGCCGTGTATCGCGCGCAGGCCGAACGCCTGGTCGGCGAGGTCTATCGCGTACAGGCAGAATCGCCGCGCGGCTACGTTGCCGCGCGCCTTGAGCAGTGCGCGAGCGGCGCGGCGCGGCGGGTCAATGCCAAGGCGGCCGATGGTTGCTACCAGCTGACGCGCTACGCCAGTGACTTTTTTGCCGCGCGCGCAGCCGGCATTCCACTGGAGCGCACCGTGGCCACGCTCAAGGACCTGGCGGCCGAGCAGGGCATGCCCGAGGGGGCCGAAGCGCGCCTGGCCAAGCTCGCCGCCAGCGTCTATGCGACGACGGTGCAGGCGCCGGAGTTTCGCTCCGGTCTGTTCTTCCACTGCATCATGCCGTCGCCCAAGGCGCAGTAGCCGCGGCATACCCCGTCGGCACAATCGGAGATCGAGGATGCAAGTTCCCCTGCACCGTCGCGGCGCTGTCGAACTGGCGCGCATGCTCGCCGAGGGCGAAGCGTCGCCCGAGACAGTGATGCGCTCGTTCATCGACGCGATGCATGCGCGCGAGGCCCAGGTGCAGGCTTTTGCCTGGTTCGATGCCGATCATGCGCTTGCCAGCGCGCGCGCCCTGCACGGCGCGGCCCGACGCGGCCCGCTGCATGGACTACCGTTCGCGGTCAAGGACAACATCGACACCGCCGATGCGCCGACGACCTATGGCTCCGTGATCTACGACGGCTATCGGCCGCCCATCGATGCGGTCTGCGTGTCCATGCTCAAGGACGCCGGCGGTGTCATGTTCGGCAAGACGGCGCTGACGGAGTTCGCCAATTTCACACCATGCGCCACGCGCAATCCGCGCAACCAGACGTACTCGCCCGGCGGTTCATCCAGCGGCAGCGCGGCCGCGGTGGCCGCGCACTGCGTGCCCATCGCGCTGGGCACGCAGACGGCGGGCTCGGTGATCCGCCCGGCGGCGTATTGCGGCGTGGTCGGCTACAAGCCGTCGCCACGCCTGGTGCCGCGCATGGGAGTCAAGCCCAACTCGGACACGCTCGACGAAGTGGGTGTGTTTGCCAACAGCGTCGCCGATGCGGCGCTCGCGGCATCCGTGCTCGCGGCCAGGCCCGCCTGGCGCGAGCTGCCGGCGCAGGGGCTCGCCAGTGGCGGGCCTGTCTTCGGCGCCGTGACCACGCCGCAGCAACATCTGGCTGCGCCA
>JADCGX010000147.1 GCA_020248785.1 Burkholderiales bacterium
GGGGGGGGAAGGAGGCGTGGGAGGGGTGGCCCAAGGGGTAGCGCTCGCGATGTACGCGATTGCCTCGCCGCTGCGCGGCATCGGCAATCGCCCGTGCATCGCTCGCGATTGGTTTGTTCGGAATCGCTGGCAAAGCCAGTCGATTCCGAAGTGGGGCGACGCTCGCGCGTTGCTTCGCTTCGACAGAGGCGCGGTCGCGCTCCTGCGTCGCTTGACCGCGCCTGGGTCAACTGACGACCCGCCAGGCCTTGAACTTGCGTGATGCGGCTTGTTTCGCCGACGTCTTCTCTTGGGCTGGCGGAGATGCGTCTCGTCGAGGCGACCGCCAAGCGAGCGCAGAGAGCGGGCGGTCGCCCTTGTCGAGCGTAAGGTCGAGCCTGAGCAACGCGGCAAGCGAGACCCGCTTCGACTTTGACTGGCTCTGCCAGCAAAGTCGAACCAGCGATTGCGCTTTGTGTGCACGGGCGATCGGCGCAGCCGATCGCGTACACGCAAAGCGCTAGACCTTCGTGACCCGGCCTTCCCGCACTAGCGGCGTGTACTGGGCGACGTCGGCGGCGATGAGGTCGCGCATCTGTTGCGGTGTGCTCGGCGCGAGCTGGAAGCCCGCGGCTTCGATGCGCTCGCGCACGGCGTCGGTGCCGAGCGCGTGCATCAGGTCGCGGTGCAGTTGCTGCAGGATCGGCGCTGGGGTGCCGGCGCGCGCGACGAGGCCCGCCCAGGGCCGCATTTCCACCGGCGGGCCGCCGGCTTCGGCAAAGGTGGGGATGTCCGGAAACTCGGCCAGGCGCGTACGCGCGGCCACCGCGAGCGGCCTGATCTTGCCCGCCTTGATGAGCGGCATCATCGTGTTCATGGACAGCGTGGTGAAGTCGACGTCGCCATTTGCGACGGCCGACATCTGCGTGCCACCGTCCTTGAACGGCACATGCAGCAGGTCGAGGTTGGCGGCACGCGCAAAGGTCTCGACCGCGACGTGCGAGGGATGGCCGTTGCCGAACGAGGCGTAGCTCACCGAGCGCGGTGCCTTGCGCGCCTGCGCGATCAGCTCGCCCAGCGAATTGAAGCGGCTTTTGCTGCTCACGTGCAGCACGAAGGTGGCGCGAAACAGCGTGGTCAACGGTGCGATGTCGCGCTCGACGTCATACGGCAGCGATGCATGGATCAGCGGGTTGACCGCCAGGGAGCCCGTGTCGCCGACGAACAGCGTGTGGCCGTCCGGCGCGGTCTGGCGCAGCTCGTTGAAGGCGACGATGCCCGAGGCGCCGGGCTTGTTCTCGATCACCACCGGCTGGCTCCAGCGCCGCTCGAGTTCCATTGCCACGGTGCGCGAGACCACATCGGGGCCGATGCCCACCGAGTAGGGCACGATGATGCGCACCGTGCGTGACGGAAAGACCGGCGCGCTGGCACCTGCGGCCAGCGGCAACGCGGCCGCGGCCGCCAGCAGCTGGCGCCGCCGGGCGCCGCTGGCCATCATTTGGCGCGCGCGCGTCATGCCAGCCACCGCGTGGCAACGGCGCCGGCGGCCAGCAGCGCGGCGAACTGCAGCTCCAGCACGAAGGTGCGCACCAGGATGCTCGTGTACGCCGTGCCGCCCGGGCAGTCGACGAAGGCGCGCCACAAGCGCAGCACCGCAGGCAGCAGCAGCATGGGCGTGAGCAGCAGCGGCGCACTTTCCAGCCAGGCGATTGGCAGCAGCAGGACAAAGGGCAGAGCGAGGCCGGCGCCGTAGAACAGCCGTGCCAGTGCCGAACCGTAGGCAACGGCAAAGGTGCGCCGGCCCACTTCGGCATCGTGCTGCACGTCGCGATAGTTGTTGACGTTCAGCGCCGCTGCCGACAAGGAACCCAGCGCGATTGCCGCCAGCCAGGTCGAGGCGGGGACCGGCTCGCCCGTCAGGACGAAGTCGGTGCCGACCACCGCCACCAGGCCGAAGAACAGGAACACGAAGGTTTCGCCCAGCGGCGTGTAGGCGATCGGCCGCGGGCCGCCCATGTAGGCGAGCGCGGCAACGATGGAGGCGACACCCATCGCCAGCGCCGGCCAGCCGCGTGTCTCCACCACCGGCAGGCCGAGCAGGACGGTGAAGCCGATCAGCAGGAGGATCGCCCGCCGGACCTGGCCCACGCTCAGCAGCCCGAGCGAGGTCGCGCGCGGCATGCCCTTGCGACCCCGACGCTCGGCGCCGCGCAGCGTGTAGCCCACGTCGTTCTGCAGATTGCTGATGATCTGGATCAGGACGCTGCAGGCCAGTGCCAGCAGCGCGAGGCCAAGCTGCACCTGGCCGGTGCGTTCGTACACCAGCGCCACGCTCAGCAGCACCGGGCTCACCGCGACGAACAGCGACGGTGGCCGACTGGCCATCAGCCAGGCTTGCAGGGAGTTGGGCGCGATGCGCGGTCCGCCCTCATCGGAGCCGGCCGAGGCGCCGGACGCCGCCGCAGTGCTTGTGTTCAAGATCCTCTCCTCGAGCCGGCTGGCTCGCCCCACGATGCTGTGCGGACTCTCCGGGTTCGCGACAGTAAGGCAACACGCAACGGTAACGGCAGGGGTTACACGTGCGTCTTGATACCACGCAAGAGAATCGACCCGAAACTAGCGAATCGACCTCGATGAACTTGGAGCGGGGCATTAGCGCCTCATACGCCTTCGCGCAGGGCGCTATTGCCAAAATTGCAAGCATGAACAAAAAAGGGGCACATCGCAAAGCCCGCGTGCTGGAGCACGGGGCGCACGATGTGCCCGCAAGACGGCGCCACGTTGGAGAGGGGGAAAGCCTGCGGTGCCGCCGCTGCTTGCCTGGGAAGACGCTTAGTGTGCCATCACTTGGGCAGCACCACGCGGTCGATGACGTGGATGACGCCGTTGCTGGCGGTGATGTCGGTCCGCGTGACGGTGGCGTTGTCGACCATCACCTTGCCGCCCTCGGTCTTGACCGTCAGCGCGCTGCCCTGAATCGTTTTCACGCTGCCGGGCTTGACGTCCTTGGCCATCACGCGACCGGGCACCACGTGGTACGTGAGCACGGCGGTGAGTTTGGCCTTGTCCTTGAGCAGCGCGTCCAGATCTGCCTTGGGGATCTTGGCGAAGGCCGCGTCGGTCGGCGCGAACACCGTGAACGGACCAGGGCCCTCGAGGGTATCCACCAGTCCGGCGGCTTTCAACGCGGTCGCCAGGGTGTTGAACTGACCCGCGGCGACGGCCGTGTCGACGATGTCCTTGGCGAGCGCGCCACCGGACAGAAAGGCCGTGGTGACGAATGCGAACAACAGTTTTTTCACTGCTTGCTCCATGGTTGAAACGGATGCTTGCCGCCGTCAGCCGCGCGGGGCGGCAGACGGCGGCTTGGCCTGATGGGGCCGTTACTTGTCGTTCAGTACCTTGAACTGGAACGGCTGGCCGTTGCTTGTATTCGGTGCGCCGATGGCGACGACGGTTGCAACGTCACCAGCAGCAAGTGTCACCGGGACGCCGGCGCTGGTCGGCAGCACGGCGTACTGGCGCCGGCAGGCACAACCGCCAGCGTGTAGGTGCCCGGATCGAGCGACAGGGCCGTGGCCGTGGCGTTCGAATGGCTCAGATTGGTCACTGGCCGCGCGGCAATCGCGCCGCCGTTGAGCACAACGACATCGACTGCGGGCGCGTCGGGCGACAGATGGATCACGCGCAACTTGGCCTTGCCAGCCACCGGCGTACGGTCGTCGGCAAATGCCTTCAGCTGGAGCGCCTGCGTGCCGGTGCCGCCGAGCAGACCGATGGCAAACACACTGGTGCTGGTGCCGCGAGCCAGCTCGGCACCATTCAGGTTAAGCACACCGTCGAGGGAGCCGGCCAGCGCGACCGAGGCGTCATACCGCCCGGCAGCCACGTTCAAGAAGCCAGAGTCGTTCGGAAAGGTGACGTTCTGCAGCGCGCGGTTGCTGGTTGCGTCGGCTGCTCCCGGCGTCTTCAGGAACACGTCGACGGCCGGGACGTTGGGTGAGAAATGCGCAACCCTCAGAATGACGGGCAACTCAGCCATACGGGCTACGGACTTACGCCATCCTGCGCGACGCAACCCTGAGCGGCGCTGCGACGATGATTGCTTCGCCCGCCAGCGTCCGCTCCGCCTGTCGCGCCGCCCCCTTCGAAGACGCTCGACACGAGGCCTCGGCCTAGAGCACAGCCGCCGCCGAGATCCGTCGGCGAGGGTCCCGAATGCCGACCGTCGGCGTTCCACCCAGCGAAGCCGCCCCCGTGCTGGCCTCAAGGCTCTCGCCGCCAAGCGCCGGCATCGGTCGCTCCGACTGTTCGGCGACGGCAATCCAACGGTCGAACGGACTCACCCGTTGATGCTGAAGCCAGTCGCGCGCTGCGGTGTATGTCGCACTCGTCGCTTCCGGACCTCCATGGATCCGGTCAATCCCGAATCGCATCGGGACACCAGCGTCCTGGTGAAAGGCGAGAGCCCCTTCCAACCGCTGCGGGGTCAGCAAAGGCACCCGCGGCTGAACCTTGAACCACATGCGGCCTGCTGCAATCGGTGCGTCTGGGAGGCCATCTTGCGCAACGATTCTGTCGACCGGCATCGTGGACACGCGGTCACCCGATTGCACCAGAGCGTCGTTGCCTCCCAGCTTCAGCCTGTCGCCCATCGGCGCGATGAAGCGTGCGGACGGTGCTGCCGTCACTTGCTCCGGAAAGTCTGCGGCCAAGACGCGCTCACGCGGTGCGATCCTGGCTTGCACTTCGGTCCCGGACGCTTTCGCCTCCATGCCAAGATCTTCACAGATCGCCACGACATCTTGTTGGGTTGCCTCTGCGCTTGCTGGCGACCGATCGCGCAGATGAGTCCCTGCACCGGAGCTCTCTGCGGGGAAAACCACGCGCTGCACCGGTCCTGCGTGGACACGGTCCGCCCCGCCATCAAGTGATGCCGAAGACATCGCCGACGGCCTTTTTTTCCACACGCCGGTCAGCGTCTCGACGAAGCGGCGCAACGGTGGCGCAATCCGAATGTGCTCACCCATGTTGGTCTCGTCATCTTGCGTTGCGGTGGTTCTGTTGCTGCCTGCCTTAGGCATTGGGCCCGCGATCACCGCATTGGTCGGCTCGCTGGCTGCTCCTTGAACGCTCATCAGGCGCGCCCCGCCGGTCGTGCCGCCGCTTCCGGTCAGTTGCGCGGCAGTCGCGAAGTTCGCATCCGAAAGAACGACCTGCGCGGTTGCGAAGTCCAGACCGGTCAGATTTCCGTCGCGCCCGTGGCGATAGGCCAATTGCCCGCCGATGGCATCCGTATCGCTCGATGCCGTCCTCGCCGCGGAGAGCGTCGCCGTCGGGACGGCCCAGTCTCCGATCGCGGAATTTGCCGCATACGCCGTATCAAACGCGGCGACGAGCGACGTGAAGTTCAGCCTGACGACGCGACGGTTGAGCAGCGGATCAGCGCTTGCCGCGTTGTAGTCAGCCGTTGAATCCACGATCATCTGTAGAGACGTCGTGGTCTTGTTGCCGGCCGCGCCGTACCAATTGGCGAATCGGATGGAGTCGGTCGTGCCGGCCACCTTGACGAGCAGGTCGCTGCCGGAACGCGCCAGGCGCAGTTCGCTGTAGCGGATTCCTGCCAGAGACAGCGTGTCGTTCGCTTCGCCGAGGCCTGCGCCTGTGGTTGGGGCATTCACGACGTCGGCGCCATGCCCGCGGTTGAACGCCGTGATGTCTGCGCCCCCACCAAGCGTGAACGTGTCGACGCCAGTCCCTCCAGCAAAGAATTCCCGGTCGGTGCCACCGGTCAATGCATCGGTGCCGTCGCCCCCATCCAGCACAGCGCGACCCGACGTGTCCGTGATGGTGTCGTTGCCAGCACCACCTTGCAGGACGTCGTTTCCACCGCTCCCGTTCAGGACGTTCGCACCGGAGTTCCCTCGTAGATGGTTGGCCAGGACAGGATAGCGCTGACCAACGGCAGTCGCCCGGCGCGACTCGCCGTGTTGCACGAGGCGCATGCGTGCCGCCAGCGCGCCGCGGCATCGTGCTCGCGCTACAAGGCAAGCTTCTCGGCCATGTAGCGCCGAATCAGGCCAAGCAGCTCATCTTCTTGATACGGTTTACCAAGATACTCGTTGACGCCCAGCTCGAAGGCGACGTTGCGGTGCTTCTCGGCCGTTCGCGAGGTGATCATGATGATCGGCACGCTGCGCGTGGTGGAGCCAGCGCGTACGTTTCGCGTGAGGTCGAAGCCGTCCATGCGTGGCATCTCGATGTCCACCAGCATGATGTCGGGGACTTGGTCTTGCAGCTGGCGCAGCGCGTCCACGCCGTCCTTGGCGAGCATCACCTCGTAGCCGTTGCGCTCGAGCAGCCGCTGCGACACGCGGCGCACGGTGAGCGAATCGTCGACGACCATGATGACCGCCGGGGCGCCAACGCCGCCGGCGCCCCTCTGCTGCACAGGCGGCGCGTCCGTGCGCGCCGCGGGCACGGCGGGGGGAAGTGACACTGGCACCGGCTCCGGCGCGCGCGCGATGAGCTGGACCGGGTTGATGATGAGAACGATCTCGCCGTTACCGAGGATCGTGGCGCCAAGGATGCCCGCCAGGCGCGACACTTGCGTGCCGACGTTCTTGACCACCACCTCCTGGCTGGATGACAGCTCGTCGACCGCAACGGCCAGCCGGTCTTCGCCGGAGCGCAGCAGCGCGACCGTCACCTGCTTGGTGTGATGCGGCGCCACCTCTTCACCCAAAAGCTGCGCGAGCGGGCGCAAAACCACGGGGCCAATGGGCGCCAGATCGAGCACGCCCTCGGAGAGCGCGGGCAGGATGACCGTCGGCTTGAGGCGGCGCACCTGCTCCACCATACCGGCAGGAATCGCGTAGCGACGATGGCTGATCGTAGCCAGCACCACCTGCGTGACCGCCAGCGTGAGCGGCAGGTACAGCGAGAAGCGCGTGCCCGTGCCGGTATCGCTGGCCACCGTCACGCGGCCACCGAAGGTGGCGAGCTCGTTGCGCACCACGTCCATGCCGACGCCGCGACCCGCCAGCTCGGTGATCTCGGTCGCCGTGGAGAACCCGGGCGCGAAGATGAGTTCCATCAGATCGCGATCGCTGACCGCGCCATGGGCGGGGATCAGTTCTTTCTCGATCGCCCGGCTCCTGATGCGCTCCAGATTCAGGCCGGCGCCATCGTCGGCGAAAAGGACGATGATCTCGTTGCCTTCCTGCCGCACCTCGATGGCGATTTCACCCGTGTCGCTCTTGCCCGCGGCGGCGCGCTGCTCCGGCGCTTCGAGCCCGTGCACGATCGCATTGCGCACCAGATGCTCGAGCGGGCCGGCCATTTTCTCCAGCACGCCGCGGTCGATCTCGGTGCCGCCGCCGCGGATTTCGAGGCTGACGCGCTTGCCCAGCTCCTTGGCGGTTTGCCGCGCGACGCGATACAGGCGCTCGGACACGTTTGAAAACGGCACCAGCCGCACCCGCATCAGTTGCTGCTGCAGCTCGCGCGTCAGACGCGACTGCGAGGTGAGATCGGTCTCGGCCAGTCCCAATCCCTTGAGCATGTTGCTTTGGACCATCGCCACGTCTTCCACCGACTCGGCCAGCAGGCGCGTCAGTTCCTGCAGACGCGTGTAGCGGTCGAACTCAAGCGGATCGAACGCGGCGCTCTGGCGGGACAATTGGTCGGCGCGCGCGGCGATCTGTGCGTCGGCTTGAATCTCCACCTCGCGCAACTGCGTGCGCAAGCGCGAGATGTTCTCCGTCAGGTCCGTCAACGCACCCTTGAGGCTGCCGATCTCGTTCTCGAGCTTGGCGCGCGCGATCGACACCTCGCCGGCCTGGTCGACCAGCTTGTCGAGCACGTCGGCGCGCACGCGGATCACCGGCGCCGCCTGCGCCGCCGCGCGCTCGGGCGTCGCCGCCTTGGGCGCGGCCGCCTCGGGCCCAGGCTCACGCGCGGCCTCGCGCGCCGCGGCCAGATCGATCACCGGTGCGAGCGGTGCCGGGCTCGCACCTTCTTCCAAGGTGGGGGCCACGGCCTCTGGCTCCCCCCGCGGCGCTCGGGACAACGCCAGCGACGCCGGGCTGCCGGGAAACTGCAGCGTGTCGAACAGGGTCAGCGCCTGGTCATACTGACTCTGCAGATCGTCAACGATGACATCGGGCACCGTGACGAACTGCATGGCGGATTCGATCCGCGTCTCCATGTCGTGCACCAGTTCGCCCAGCCGCATGGCACCAGCCATCCGCGCACTGCCCTTGACGGTGTGCAATTGGCGCATCAGCTCCCGCGCCACCTCGCGGTCGTTGGGGTTGGCCGACAACTCACGCAGCTTGCCGCTGATCGCGGGCATGATCTCTTGCGCCTCGGCCACGAAGATGCCAAGCAGGTCCGCGTCGAGGTCGTCCTGCACGCCGCGGTGGGGTGATCGGTCGTCGGCTGATTCGTCCGTTGGCTCCTCCAAAGGCTCCTTGACCGGCTCATCGAACGACTCCTCGAACGGCTGATCCGCCGGCACGCCCCGCGCTGCGACGGCGTCGGTTGGTGCCTCGTGGGCGGCGGACGCGCTCGGGTCCAATGCGTCGGCAGGCACTGCAACCGGCTGGGCCGCGGCCGTTACATCGGCGAACTGCGGCGCTGCCTCCAGGGCCGATACGTCCGCCGTCGTACTCGCCGTCATGTCGGCCGCCATGTCGGGCGGTAGCTTGGGCGGCAGCTCGGGCGGCGCTCCCTCAGTACCGAACTGCGACGCCGACGCTGACACCGGCGCGGGCGGAATCACCAGGTCGAACGCGGGCGCATCCATCGGCATCGGTTCGGCCGCCGGCACGGCGAACTGCGCAACGTCGAAGGTCGGGACGTCGAAGTCCGCAGCGTCGACCTGAATCAAATCGACCTCGGGTAAATCGACCACTTGCGAGGCGTCGTGCGCGCGCGTATCGGGGTCAAGCGCGAAATCAGGCGCAAACGTCGTGACCTGCGCGGACGTACCAACCGGCTCGATAGCAAGGACAGGCGCCGCGGCTGACATCGGGCCGGCGTCGTCGTCGACAACCGGCAGGATCGAGGCCGGGCCGTCCATCGCGTTGCGCTCGCCGATCTGATTGAGCAACGTGCGCACGGCAGCCGCTTGCACCGGTGCCGGCAGCGGGTACACGCCCGCGGCGAACTGATGCAGCATGCCGCGCATCTTTTCGATCACGGCCTCCAGCGTGTCGAACTGCAAGGGGCTGAGGACCGGCACGTCGTAGCGATGGGATTCGTCGCGCACCAGGGCGTGCATCAGGTCGTCGAGCGGATCGGCGATCTCATGCACCGGCGCCAGCCCCACGGTGCCAGAGATTCCCGCCAGCGAATGCGCGCGCCGCACCGTGGAGGGCAGCACGCTGCGGGTCGGCTCAAAACGCCATTCGGCGACGTCCTGCGCGAGCATGCGGATGCATTCGTCGGCCTCGGTCAGGAACACCGAGTACAGGCCGTGACTGATCTCGATGGGGCCGATGCGGCGCGTGTCGTCGCTGGCCGCAAGCCCCGGCTCCTGTGCCGGCAAGGCGATGACGACCGCGCTGGGGGGCTCGGGCACCGGCGCGAGTTCGATGGTCTCGACCGGACCATCGGCAACGGCGGCGGCGAACATGGCAGGACTGAACTGCAGCGGGTCGGCCTGCTCCGGTTGCGGCAGCCCGGTCGGTGCCAGCTCAGCCGGGCTGCCGCCGCTCTTTGGGTCGGTCGGCAGGCCGGGGGCCGGGCGAGACAGAGACACGCTGGGAAGCGGCCCGTCGAACTCAAATCGCCCACCCTCCCGCACGCGCTGCGCCGCGCGCACCAATGGGGAAACTTCGATCTGCGCGTGACTGTTGCCCGCGATCGTTGCGATCCAACCGCGCATCACCTGAGCGGCCACACGCCCCAGCGCGATCAGGTCGTCGCTGGCCGGCCGCTCCTGCGCCAGCCAGAGGTTGAAGCACTGCTCGACGGCCCAGGCCGCTTCACCGAAGTGCTTCAATCCGACCATGCGGCTGGAGCCCTTGAGCGTGTGAAAGGCACGTCGCACGGTCGTCATGGTGGCCGCATCGCCGCGTGCGTCGGCCAGCGTGTCGAGCTGCTCGCCAACACCGTCGAGCACCTCGTTGGCTTCCTCGACGAAGATCTCGTGCAGCTCCTTGTCGGCCGCGGCCTCGCTGGCCGGCAGCGGCGCCGTGAGCGCGGGCGCGGCCACCGTATCGGGCGCAAACAGCTGCGCCAGCTGCGCGGCAGTATCGGAGTTGCGATCATCACTGAAACGGCCGAGCAGCTGCTGAGCGGCGGCGAGCCTGGCCTTGAGTTCGGCGTCGTCCAGCAGGTCTGCCTCGCCGGCGAGCACCTGGAGCAGTCGCTCGCAGGCCTGCAGCGCCGCGTAGTCCAGCGGCGCGGCCTGCAGCCGCCGCGCGATCAGCACAGCGTCCTGCTGGTGCTGCGCGGCGCTCGCTTCCACCGCCTCGGGACGCTCGCGCCGCGCGCTGCCGTCGGCCGGGCGCTCGGCCCACAGGTCGGCCCTGCGCGGCGCATGCAGAACGTCGTCGGCTGGTGCCTCGACCTCGGCCGCCGCGGCGCCTTGGCCTAGATCGGCCGAGAACACCCCGGTGGCGGGGTCGTAGCGGAACATGCCGCGCGGCCGTTCACCGTCCTGGCGCAGGCTCTCGACAAAGAACCCGATGGCACCCAGGTTCTGCGCGATGCGGCCGAACTCCTCGGGCTGCGCCGGTGTGGCGGTGTCGGCAAAGCGACGGACGGATGCCTGCACGTTGCGCAGCGCGGTGACCGGATCCTCGAAGCCGAGCACCGACAGCACGCCGCAGATCTGGTCGAACATCGGATCCGTGCCGGGCAGATCCTCGCGCGCGTTGGGATCGCGGAAAAAGCGGTCGAGCCGCTGCTCGATCTCCCGGAGCGTGGTCTGTGTCTCCCCGACCACGCTGGTCATGGTCAGCCGATCCTGCGCTCGGCGCGCCAGCTCGGTCATCCACGGCGCCGAGTCCGGCAACGTCTCGCCCTTGAGTGTGGCGGCCAGGCGCTGCCCCACGGTGCGCGCCCGTTCCTCGAACTGGGGGTCGATCTGCGGCAGGTCGTCGACGCCCTGCTCGGCGAAGAGCAGGGCGGAGGCGACTTCGAGGCCGAGCGCTTCCCGGACGTTGGGCGACAGCGAGGGAAAGCCATGGGTTGCCACACCGATGTTCGTCAGCACCGTACCAACCGCATCCGCCTCGAGCCGACGCGCGCCGGCGATGCAGCGCGCGAGCTCCTGCGCAAAGCGCGGCAGCTTGGGGGCACCACCAACGATGTGCGCCCAGTGCGCCTTGGCGTGCGCCAGCGCATCTTTCAGGCCGCGCAGCGCATCCGCATCGACCGTGGTCAGGCTGGGGCGTTCGAAGTCCGGCGCGATCAGCGCCTCCAGGCCATAGAGCCGCTTGACCTCGGCGACGCGCGCCGTTGCGTCGCCGCTACGGCCGACATAGAACAGCACGTCGATCATCAGTCGCTCGGCCACCGCGCCGCCGCCCTCGATAAGGCGCCGGAACTGCAGGTTCAACCGCGCCAGCACGCGCTTCAGGTCGATGTCGACCGGCAACCGGTCGACGTCGAGCGATTCGAGCAGGCCGCGCGTGACCCACCAGAAGCTGCGCGCCAGCCCGCGTTGCGGCAAGTGCTCGAGCTCGCTGATCGCCTCGGACATCGTGCGACGCGCGACCGGATCGTCTGCGTCGCGCAGAAAGCCGAGCAGGCCTTCCTCAAAGCGAACCCGGCGCAAACGCAACTGGTCGGCCGTCAGGGGCTTGACCTCAATCTGATGGAATGCCGGCCGCCGCGTCAGGTCCGGAAAGATGAGATCGGCCGGGTGCACGCGTGCCGCTCGATTGAGCGTCAGCACGTCGCGGTAGTACGGGTAGAGGCGGATCGGCTGGTTGGGCCGCCCGGACAGCAGGCCTTCCAGATAGGCAATGGTGGCCGCAACCGCAGTCTCCACGGTACGCACGGCGCTCGGCGTGCACTCCTTGGGCTCGCTTTCCCAGTGTCGCAGCAGTTGCTCCATCGCCTCCGTGACGAGCGCGACGCCGCGTAGGTCGAGCAGTTGCAGCGCGCCGTGGGCCTGGTGCGCCTGGTTGCGCGCGCCCTTGATCGCCTCACCATCGTGTTTGTTGGCGAGGAAGGCCTTGGTCCCCTCGACCGCTTGGTTGAGCGATCCGCGAATCTCGTCGATCACCCACGCCAGCGGCGCGATGTCCTGGGCCGCGCCCATCAGTGCATTGGGGTTCTGGGTCTCAGACATCGTGAGTTGTCCTGTCTACGCAGCGTGCGAGGGCAGGGTGCGCCAGCCTGGAAGCGTGCTTCGCCGCCGCCTGCCCGATCGACCGAAAAGGCACCCTCCCGGCGCCCAAACCGCCGCGCGCACGGCGCGCGGCTCGTTGCTCTTGCGAAGGCAGGCGCGCCCGGCCGCTCCGAAGCGCCTGCCTCTGATTCAAACCGCGATGCGTGCACGTGCGACGGCGCAGCCGTCGCGTACACGCATCGCGCTACCCGACGCGGAATCGCGCCACCGACGCCTTCAGCTCACGCGCCAGCGTGGCCAACTGGCCGATCGACTGTGCCGCCTGCCGCGTTCCCTGGGAGGTCTGGTCGGTCACCGCGAGAATCCGCTCGATCGAATGTGCGACACCGCCCGCGCTCGCCGCCTGCTCGTTCGTGTTGCCGGCGATGCGCTCGATCAGTTCGGCGAGCTGGCGCGAGACGCGGCCGATGTCCGCCAGCGCGGTACCGGCCGCGTCGGAGAGCTTCGTGCCCTCGACCACGCCCTGCGTGCTCTTTTCCATGGCCGCCACGGCATCCTGCGTGTCGGTCTGAATCGTGCGCACCAGCGCGCCGATCTGCTTGGCCGCCTCGGCCGAGCGATCCGCGAGGCGCTGCACCTCCTCGGCCACCACCGAGAAGCCGCGGCCCGCTTCGCCGGCGCTGGCCGCCTGAATCGCCGCGTTCAACGCCAAGACGTTGGTCTGCTCGGTGATGTCGGTGATCAGCTCCACGATTTCGCCGATCTCCTGTGAGCTTTCGCCCAGCCGCTTGATCCGCTTGGCAGTCTCCTGGATCTGCTCGCGGATTTCGTTCATGCCAGCGATTTGGTTGTACACCGCGCGCTGACCGCGCTCGGCAGCCTCGAGCGAGGACCGCGCCACCTTGGCCGACTCACCGGCGCTGCGCGACACCTCGTTGATCTGGCCGGCCATTTTCAGCACCTTCTCGCCGGTGTCCTTGATCTCGCGCGACTGCTGCTCGGACGCGGTCAGCAGACGGGTTGCGATGTCCCGTGCGACGGTCGAGGCGCTCGACACTTGCTCGGCGGTCGTATTGATTCGACCCACCAGCCCGCGCAGCTCTTCCACCGTGTAGTTGACCGAGTCGGCGATGGCGCCCGTGATGTCCTCGGTCACCGTCGCCTGCACCGTGAGATTGCCGTCGGCGACCTCCTGCAACTCGTTCATGAGCCGCAAAATGGCCGCCTGGCTCCGCTCGTTGGTGCGCTTGGCGCCTTCCTCCAGCTTTTGCGCCTCGGAACGCTGCTCCTCTGCCTCGGTGGCACGCTTGCGGGTGTCGTCCAGCAGCACCTTGGCGATGCCCACGGCACAGGACAGCACGCCCAAACCGAATGCCACCATGATCCAGAGGTTGAGCACGCGGATGCGCTGGTCCTTCTGCAACGCCGACTGCAGATCGGTGAAGGCCTGCCGCAACGCCTCGGTATCGCGCACGATTGCGAGCTCCGCATCCTTGGCTTGCACGATAGCCTGCAGGTTGCTAAGGGCGCCGCCGATCGAACTCTGGAAATCGCCGTAGACACGCGTCAGTTCCTGTAAGCGGGCGCGTGTCTCCGAATCCGCGCTGGGCGCGATGCGCAGCGCCTCGGAGCCCTGCAGGAGCGCCAAGGCCAAGTCGCGGAACAGATTGATGTCTCGTCCCAGCGTCAATGCGAGCTCCGCGTTGGCGCTCTCGCCGCCGATCAGCGAGTTGGCCGAGCGACCGAGGCGCTGCGTCAACATGACGAGTTGCGAACTCGCCGCGACTTCGCGCGCGGGCGCGCCCTGCTGCAACTTCAACGCGACAATCTCCTCGGTCAGCTGCAACAGGCGCGGACTGGCCTCGTTGATCTTGCGGATCACGTCGCCGAACGACAGCAGCGACTTTTCCTGGGCAATGATGACGCTGGCCGCGGCCTGCGACGCCCTCCAGCGCTCGGCCAGCCGACCGATCTGCTCCTGACGCTCGGCGCCAGCAGCCGTCAGGCCAAGCGTGCGGTCGCCGTTGGCCAGCGCATCCAGGTTCTGATCGATGCGATCGCGGCTGTCGCGCAGGTCGGCAAAGGCCTTCTTGTTGCCGATGACCGCGTAAGGCGCCGCACGCGCCAGCCGCTGGGTATGCATCAGCGCGTCACCCGTGATCTCCACCTGGAGCGAGCCGTTGGCCGACTGGCGCAGATCCAGGGCGAGCACGCCGGCCACCACGATGGCAAACAGCGCCATCATGATCAGCAGCACCTGCACCTGCGTATTGATCGGCTTATCGCCGATCAACGGCAGCCGCCACGCCAGGAAGCGCTCGATCAGATCGCCGCCTCTGGTGCCGCGCGCTCCGCTCCGCGGCGCGGGCGCGCTGCTCTTGCCCGCCGCGCGTTCGGCATCCTCCACGACCGACATCTCGGTGTAGCCAAAGCCGGTTACTTGCGTCAGCGTGCCGCCGCCCTTGGGCTCGCTGCCCTTCTTGTTCTTGCCGCGGCCGAAGCCAAGGTTCAGTGCCATGAGTCCCCTCCAACTTCGGTGCGGCCCCGGCCCTGATCCCGGACCGACCGCACTGCCCTGTGCCTGGTTGCGTCAGCGGCGCTCGCGCTGACGCCTAAACGCCAATCGAAACAAACTGCTCGCTCGAGGCCAGCGCCTGCAGATTCAGCTCCGTGAGCTGCGTACCGTCGAGGTCGCGGTAGCGCACCGTCTCCCACAACGCGGCATCATGGCCCGCATGGCCCAACGCTTCAAGCTCGTTGAGGTTGCGCAGGCCAAAGGCACGCGTCACCAGCAGTGCGGCATTGACACCGAGCGTCTCACCCAAGACGAGCAACTGCGTCGCCTGCTCCGCGGCCAGCGGCGCCCCACCCTTGAACTGGGCCAGATCCACCACGCCGATCAGTCGCCCCCGTGCGATGGCCAGACCGCGGTACCACGGCTTGGTCCAAGGGACGGGAACGATCTGCGGCAACGCGATGATCTCGGCGGCCGCATTCATGTCGAGCAGATAGCTTTCGTCACCGATGCGGACCGCAAGCCGCAGAGGTTCCGAGGTCGCGGCGCTGGCCGCCTTCAGGCGCGCGGCAAGTTGGGTGGAAAAGTCGCGCAGCTTGCCGCGGGCCTGGCCAGTGCGTTTGCCGGCGTCCATGGGATAGTTCAGCCGATGGCCGCGATCTTTTCGAGCAGCTCGTCGCCCTTGACCGGCTTGGTCACGTAGTCGCGCGCGCCCTGGCGCAAGGCCCAGATCCGATCGGTCTGCTGGTTCTTGCTCGTGCAGATGATGATAGGCACAGCCTGCGTGACCGGGTCCTTGGACAGTTGGCGCGTGAGCTGAAAGCCATTTTGGCCCGGCATCACCACATCGAGCAAGATCAGATCGGGGATGCCGCCTCGCAGCACGTTGACGGCCTCCTCGGCGTTCTCGGCCTGCGTGACCGCGAAACCGTTCTTGGTCAGGAGCTCGGTCAGGAAGTAACGCTCGGTGGGCGAGTCGTCGACGATGAGAACACTCTTGATCGGCATCTGTTCAGTCCCCGGGGTGGCTGCCACCGTGCTTGGGTCAGTTGAAGTAGAACTGGCGTACTGCCGTGAGCAAGCTGTCCTTGGTGAACGGCTTGGTCAGGTACTCGCTCGATCCCACCATGCGACCGCGCGCACGGTCGAACAGCCCGTCCTTGGACGACAGCATCACCACCGGCGTCCTCGAGAACCGCGGGCTGCGCTTGATCAGCGCGCAGGTCTGGTAGCCATCGAGGCGCGGCATCAGGATGTCGCAGAAAATGATGCCTGGCTCGTGATCATTGACTTTCGCCAGCGCCTCGAAACCGTCCTGGGCCAAGATCACGTGGCAGCCGGCCTGGGTCAAGAAGATCTCCGCGCTGCGCCGGATGGTGTTCGAGTCATCGATCACCATGACCTTGCGGCCGCAAATGTCTGAGAAGTCCTGCCCAGCCATCTCATCGATCTCCTGAAGGACAAGATCGGCTCGTACGTGCCGGCCACACGATCAGATCTCGACCATCTCGAAGTCTTCTTTACGCGCCCCGCACTCTGGACAGGTCCAATTGGGAGGCACGTCCTCCCAGCGCGTGCCTGCGACAATGCCGTCAGCAGGCAGCCCGGCAGCCTCGTCATAAATCCAGCCGCAGATCAGACACATCCAGGTGCGCGTGGCCGCGGTGCCTTGAGCGGCAGCGCCGCCTGCATTAAACGTCATCGGACCGAAAAACCTGAGTTAATTCGATAACATACTGAGCAACGCGCATCATAGCCGGTGGCCCAAGAAACGGGCGCTTTCCGCTGCCTCGGCGCCCGTCGTGCCGCCTGCATCCGGCACATGTTGATCTCGATCCCGGATTCCGGTGAGGCATTGACTCGCTGACGCTTCACCACCGAACTCTCGCCGCGGCTGCTCTGCCTCTTCAGAATCGCCCGTCCTCCGCCTCATGTCGACCCACGCGCCGCCCACTGTCCTCGTGTTTTCGATGTCCGATCCGACCGGTGCTGGCGGCGCGGCCGCCGATACGCTGACCTGTGCCGCGATGGGTTGCCATGCTGCCTGCGTCATCACTGCGCTATCGGTGCAGGACTCGACGCGCATGGACGACGTGCTGGTGATCGACGACGAGTGGGTCGATGACCAGGCCCGCACGGTCCTGCAGGACATGCCGGTGGCAGCGGTGAAGGTGGGCGCGCTGGGCTCGAGCGACAACGCGCAAGCGGTGGCGGAGATCCTGTCCGACTACCCCGAGCTGCCGGTCGTGTTCGACCCGTTTCCAGCCGCGCGCGGCACGGCGAGCGAATCCGACGACGCGCTCGATGCCGAGCTCATGGCTGCGCTGCGCGGACTCATCTTGCCGCAGACGACTGTCGTGACGCTGAGTCTGGCGCAGGCGCGCCGCTGGATAGCCCTGAGCAGCGACGACGATGCCGAGGGCGAGGCGGCCGAAGACTTTACGTCCACGCAATGTGCGCGCCAGATCCTGGAATGGGGCTGCGAGTACGTGCTGCTGACCAATGCCGGGACGGCGGGCACGTATCTCGTGAATCAGCTGTACGGGCCCGCGAACTCGCTGCAGAACGAAAGCATCGAGCACGTGGGCCTGCGCTTTCGCGGCGCTGGCGACACACTGTCGGCCGGCATTGCGGCGCTGCTGGCCCAGGGGATCGACATCAGTGATGCCGTGCGCGAGGCCAACGAGTTTCTTGCACAGGCCTTGGCTGGGGGCTTTCGCATCGGCATGGGCGATGCGACGCCGGACCGGCTGTTCTGGGCGAATGACGACGGCAGCGAGGACGAAGAGCAAGGGCCGCCGGACGCCGCCGCCCCTGACGCTGACGGTGCTGCACCACGCGGCTGATTGGCGCGGCGCGCGGCGCGAGAATCGCCGCGCAGGCCAACAAACGAGCGAAGACGACCAACAAGAAGGACGGGGACATGAGCGGGCAGATGAGCGGAGACCGCAACCAGCAGCTGTTTGAGCGCGCGCGGCGCACTATCCCGGGCGGGGTCAACTCGCCGGTGCGGGCGTTTCGCTCCGTCGGCGGCACTCCGCGCTTCATCAGCAAGGCGCAGGGTCCGTACTTCTGGGACGCCGATGGCAAGCGCTACATCGACTACATCGGCTCGTGGGGGCCGATGATCGTCGGCCATACGCATCCAAAGGTGGTGGCCGCAATGCAGGGTGCGCTCGAGCGCGGCCTGTCCTACGGCGCACCGACCGAGGCCGAGGTCGAAATGGCCGAGGAGATCATCAAGCTCGTTCCCTCGATTCAGCAGGTGCGGCTGGTGTCGTCGGGCACCGAGGCGGCCATGAGCGCATTGCGGCTGGCGCGCGGCGCGGCCGGAGGCGGCAAGGGCCGCCGCAAGATCATCAAGTTCGAAGGTTGCTATCACGGCCATGCCGACAGCCTGCTCGTCAAGGCGGGCTCGGGCCTCCTCACCTTCGGCAATCCATCCTCGGCCGGCGTGCCGGCGGAAATCACCCAGCACACGCTGGTGCTGGACTACAACGACCCGCAGCAGTTGGAAGACGCATTCAAGGCGCATGGCGACGACATCGCCTGCGTGATGGTCGAGGTCATCGCCGGCAACATGAACCTGGTGCGCGCCACGCCGGAGTTCCTGCAGACCATGCGGCGGCTGTGCACGCAGCATGGCGCGATCCTGGCGTTCGACGAGGTCATGACAGGCTTCCGTGTAGCGCTTGGCGGCGCGCAGTCGATCTACGGCATCGAGCCCGACCTCACGGTGCTGGGCAAGGTGATCGGCGGCGGCATGCCGGTGGCGGCCTTTGGCGGCCGCAAAGAGATCATGCAGCACCTGGCACCGCTAGGAGGCGTGTACCAGGCGGGCACGCTGTCGGGTAATCCGATTGCCGTCGCGTGCGGGATGGCCACGCTCAAGCTGATCCAGGAGCCCGGCTTCTACGACCGCCTGTCCGCCAATACCGCCCGACTGATTCAAGAAATCGTGGCGGCCGGGCAGGCGGCCGGGCTACCCTTCTGTGGCGACTCAGTCGGCGGCATGTTCGGCATCTACTTCGCCGCCAGTGTCCCGGGCAACTATGCCCAGATCATAGCCACGGACAAGAACCGCTTTAACGTCTTCTTCCACGCCATGCTCGAGCGCGGCATCTATCTCGCGCCGTCGGCCTACGAGGCCGGCTTCGTCTCGGCCGCGCACGATGCGTCCGTGATCGATGCCACGCTCAGCGCGGCCCGCGAGGCCTTCGCCGCCGTCTCTGGATGAATGAGCCGCCGGACGGCAGGAACTTTGCCGGTGCAGGACAGGACCAAGACCACATGCAGCTGATCCGGACCACGCTGGCGGCCTCGGCCGCCTTGCTTGCCTTTGCGCTCCCCGTGGATGCGCAGCCCGTGCGCGGCGACAACATCGAGTCCGAGATCGTCGCCGAAACGACGGCGATCGTGCCCGGCCAGCCGCTCAACGTGGCGCTGCGCCTGAAGCACGACCCGCATTGGCATACCTACTGGCAAGTGCCCGGAGACTCGGGCCTGCCGACCACCATCAACTGGAAACTGCCCGAGGGCTGGTCTGCCGGCCCGATCCAGTGGCCCGTGCCGCAGCGCCTGGCCATCGGCCCGCTGATGAACTTCGGCTACGAAGGCGAGATCCTGCTGCTGACGCGGCTCACGCCACCGGCGAGCTTGAAGCCCGGCGACACGGTGACGCTCGAGGCGCGCGCCGACTGGCTCATCTGCAAGGATGTCTGCATTCCCGGCGGCGCCGATCTAAAGCTGCCCATGACCGTGCTGGCGCAGGTCGGCCCAAGCCGCTTTGCGCCGCAGTTCGCGGTTACGCGCACGCTGGTGCCGGGCAAGGCCGCGGTGGAGACCGTGCAAGCCACCATCGAGGCCAACCGCATTAAGCTCGCGTTCACCAAAGCACCGGGCAAGGGCGAGGTCAGGAAGGCAGAGTTCTTCCCGCTGCAGGAGGCGCGCATCGAGCCGCCGGCGCCGCAGGTGCTGCAGTCGGAGGGCAACGCGCATGCGCTGTACCTGCGTGCGGCGCAGCCGATCGCGGCCGACTTCAAGCAGCTGGCGGGTGTGCTGGTGGTCAACGGCGGTCCGGCCAATGCCGCCCAGGGCGGCTGGGCCGGTACGGTGGACGTCCCGCTGGTGGCGGGCACGGTGGCCACGGTCGGTGGCGCCAGCGCCGCCAACCCTGCGACCACGATCGTGACCGAGGGCGCCGCAGCCAGCATCGGTTTCTGGGGGGCCGTGATCGGGGCGCTCATCGGCGGCCTGATTTTGAACCTGATGCCCTGTGTGTTCCCGGTGCTGTCGCTCAAGCTGCTGTCGTTGATGCAGCATCAACGCCAGGAAGACGCTGCCCATGTGAAGCACGCGGCGAGCTTGCGCGCGCATGGTGGCGCCTTCGCTGCGGGGGTGATCCTGAGCTTCGTGCTGCTGGCGGGCCTGTTGATCGCGCTGCGTGCCGGCGGCGCGCAACTAGGCTGGGGCTTTCAGTTGCAAACACCTTGGGTGGTGGCGGCTCTGGCCACGCTGTTCTTTCTGATCGGCCTGAACCTGCTCGGCACCTTCGAGTTCAACCTGGGCTCGGGCGTGGCGAGCAGCGACCTCGCGCAGAAGCTGCAGTCCGACTCGCTGTCGGGCAGCTTCTGGACCGGCGTGCTCGCCGTGGTGGTGGCCGCACCATGCACGGCGCCGTTCATGGGCGCCGCGCTCGGCTATGCGGCCACTCAGCCGGCAGCAATCGCGCTCACGGTATTTGCGATGCTCGGGGTGGGCATGGCGGCTCCCTACGTCACCCTGACGCTGTTCCCCAAGCTGCTCGCCAAGCTGCCGCGACCGGGCGTTTGGATGGAGCGCTTCAAGCAGATCATGGCGTTCCCGATGTTCGCCACGGTCGTCTGGCTGGTGTGGGTGCTGGCGCAACAGACGGGCGCCAATGGCGTGGCCTGGGCGCTGGGCGCGTGCGTGCTGGTCGGCATGGCGGCCTGGGCCTTCGGCCTGATGCAGCGCGGCTCCAAGGGCTTCCGTTGGGTCGCAGCGGCCGCAGCCGCGCTCGGCGTCTATGCCTTGTTTGCCGGCACCGGTCCGGGCGCGGTCGAGCAGGCGCAGGCCGTGCAGCGCTCGACCAACGCCGCCGCGGGCTGGCAGCCTTGGTCGACCGACGAAGTCAACAAGCAGCTGGCCGCCGGCAAGCCCGTGTTCGTGGATTTCACCGCAGCTTGGTGCGTCACCTGCCAGGTCAACAAGCAGACCGTGTTGCAGACCGCGTCGTTGGACAAGGCGTTCGATGCCAGCGGTGTGGTGAGAATGCGGGCTGACTGGACCAACCGCGACGAGGCGATCACCAGGGAGCTGGCGCGCTTCAACCGCAACGGCGTGCCGCTGTACGTTCTATTCGATCCCAAGGGGACGGCACACGTGCTGCCGGAACTCCTCACCGAGCGCACAGTCATTGATGCGTTGTCGCGGCTGGATCGGACCGCGACCGCGCAAACCGCCACCACTCCGACTACCACGAGGTAACTCATGCTCAAGCAGTTCCTGATCGCCGCCGCAGCGGTTTTCGCATTCGCCCCCTTTGCCCCGGCGCTGGCCGAAGCGACCCCGGGCAAACCCGCCCCCGCGATCAGCGCGACCGACGTTGCAGGCAAGCCGCTCAAGCTGGAGGACTTCCGCGGCAAGTACGTCGTGCTGGAGTGGTTCAACCCGTCGTGCCCATTCGTGGTCAAGCACTACGGCAGCAGCAACATGCAGGGCCTGCAGCAGCGTCTGACCGGCGATGGCGTCGTGTGGATCGCGGTCAACAGCACGGCGGCTGACCACTCGGAATTCCTGCCGGCCGCCAAGGCTGCCGAGTGGATGCAGCAGCAAAGGGCGACACCCACCCGTGTCGTGCTCGACCCCGCCGGCACCATCGGCCGCGCCTACGGCGCGCGCACCACGCCGCAAATGGTGATCATCGATCCGAAAGGCACCGTCGTTTACAACGGCGCCATCGACAGCATCCGCTCGGCTAATCCGGCCGACGTGCCCAAGGCCACCAACTTTGTGACCCAGGCCTTCGCGGAGTTGAAGGCCGGCAAGCCGGTCAGCCAGCCGACCACGCAGCCATATGGCTGCTCCGTGAAGTACACCGCCGGCTAGGCGGCCTCCTGGATCGCAGGCGTGTGGTTCTCGCGGACGCGCCAGCGTCCGCGTTCAAACAACGAGCGCAGCGCGCGGCCGCTCCGGAGCGGAGCCCATCTGACTGGTCGCTTAGCATGCACGGGCGATTCGTGATCGCGAATCGCCCGTGCATGCAAAGTGCAGCTACCCGTTCCTGTAAATCCACTCAACAAGCGCGTCGTGCGCGTTCTGCGCCGCGCCGGCGTTGGCGTGGTTGATCAGCGCGACCACGACATAGCGCCGGCCGGACTGTGCGTGAACGTAGCCGGCCACCGCGCGCACGTCGTTCAGCAGCCCGCTTTTGATATGCGCGTTGCCGACGGCGCCGGTGCGGTTGCGCATCGTGCCGTCCACGCCCACCAGCGGCAGGGAGCTGACGAACTCCGGCATCAGTGCCGAGTTCCACGCGTGCGTCAGCAGGCGTGCCAGGTTGGCGGGCGAGATGCGCTCCTGCCGGCTTAGGCCGGAGCCGTTTTCGAACACGAGTTCCGGCATTTCCATGCCGCGACTGCTGAGCCACGTGCGCACCGCCCGCGTGGCGCGCTCCGTGGATGCGGCCTGGCGCGTGGGTTCCGCCCCCATGGTGAGAAACAATTGGCGCGCCATCACGTTGTTGCTGAACTTGTTGACGTCGCGGATCACCTCCGCCAGCGTGGCCGACTCGTGCAGCGCGATACGGCGCGACTCGGGTGGCACGCGTGCCTCGCGCACGGCACCCGTCCACTTGCCGCCCGCGCCTTCCCACATGGCGCGAAACGCGGCGGCAAAGAACTGGCTGTGGTTGAGCACGCTCACATGCCACTGCCGCTCGCCGCAGGACAGCGGATAGCTGCCACGGAACACCGGCGCCATTGCATTCGAAAAGTCGCCTTCCAGCCGACTGCGCCAGTCGCCACAAGCACCGTCGACGCCGCGCACCAGCGTGGGCGCCTTCAGGCCCGCCAGCGGCGGCGTCACCACGACGCGCGCGCTGCGCGTTTCCGGGTCCGGCACGAAGCCGAAGGTGATGGCCTTGTAATTGAGCAGCAGCGCGTCGGGCTGCGCGTTGTATGGCCGCAGGCTCTCGCCGTCGAACGCGCCCGGGTCCTGTGCCACCAGTTCGAATGCGGAGCGGTCGAGCAGCACGTCACCGCGGATCTCGCGGATGCCATAGGCGCGGATCCGGTGCACCAGCAGCCACAGGTGCTCGATCACGAGTTTGGGGTCGCCACTGCCGCGCAGCGCGAGTTCGCCTTCGAGCACGTCGCGCTGCAGGCGGCCGACGGCAAACGCCTCGGTACGCCACGTGTACGCCGGCCCGAGGAGTTGCAGCGCGGCGTACGTGGTGACGAGCTTCATGGCCGAGGCCGGATTCATCGGCGTCGACTCGTTCAGGCTGAAAGACACCCCCCCGCCGCTGCCGACGGGTTGCACCACCACGCCGACTGCGGTGGTCGGCACGTTGGCAGCGCGCAGGGCCGCCAGATAAGGCTCTGGCGGGGGCGTGGCCAGTGTCGGCTGCTGCGCGCGGGCGCTGCCTGTGATGAGTGCGAAGCCGAGCAGCAGACTGGTGAGGCCGCGAACGAGGGGGCGTAGAGCGCGCATGGGTGCCGCGAGTGATTGTCTTGATTGAGTGAGCTGGGTGCGACGAGAGCATAGAGCGAACACTGCGGCGCGCGAATAAGCACAACGGGCACCCGAAGGTGCCCGTTGTCATCTCTTCGCGCCTTGCGCCCGAGCTGCGCGCCGGCATGGCGTTAGCGCTCGGGGGCAGGGCTTCAGCGGTTCAGCGCACTCGACAGGCGCCGCCGCCAGGCGGCAAGCGGCGTCGGCTGCCCGGCCATGAGGTCGAACACCGCGAGCATGCTCTTGCGGCCGACGTCGTCGCCGAAGCCGCGATCGCGCTGCACGATCTCGAGCAGCTGTTCGAGCGCTGGCTCGAAGGCCTGCTGCGCGACTTGCAACTGCGCCAGGTCCAACCGCGCCTGCAGGTCCGCCGGGTTGCCGGCGATGGCTTCCAGCAATCCGGCAGCATCCGGCAGATGGGCTGCCTTCTGGCGACTTTCCAGCGCGAGGCGCAGCGCGCGGTGCCGTGGATCAGCCTGCGCCGCGCGCGGCACCCCTGCGAGGATGTCGGCCACCTCGGGCAACGTCCCCGTGGCGTCGTGCTGCAACAGCAGCTGGGCGAGCGCCCAGCGGGTTTCGTCGCTCAGCGGTTCGAGCATGAGGGCAGCGCGCAGCGCGCTCGTCGCACCGGCAAGGTCACCACCGTGCAGCAGCTGGGCCGCCTTGCGGCGCTCGATTTCGGCCGGACTGGGCAGCAGCTTGTCGACAAAGGCGCGCAACTGCGGCTCGGGCAGCACGCCGACAAAGGCATCCACGGGCTGGCCGTCGACGAAGGCCACCACATAGGGGATGCTGCGCACCGCAAATTGCGCGGCCAGCTCCGGTTCCTGGTCCGAGTTGATCTTGACCACCTGGATGCGACCGGCGTAGGCGATATCGAGCCTGTCGAGCATCGGACCGAGCACGCGGCACGGCCCGCACCACGGCGCCCAGAAGTCCACCAGCACCGGCTTCTGGCGCGATGCCTCGATCACGTCCCGTTCGAAACTGCTTGCGCTTGCGTCCATCATGAACACCCTCCGGCGTCAAGATGGGAGCCGGCGTCCGGCTTCTCAAGAGGGGCGTGGGGCGACGCGGCGCATCCGCGGAGCCGATCGTCAAGGCCGGCGCCGCAGCGCCACGACGCGCCGCGCGGGTGGCGGCGAGGCGTATGCCGGCGACGGCAGCGTGAAGCGCGCGCATCGCGCGGCCGGCGCTGCCAAAGTTGAACGAGCGCTTGCGCTGAGCATGCACGTGTGAGGCCGCAGGCCTCGACGCGCTAGGCGCTCAACTGAAGCATC
Organism: Burkholderiales bacterium; assembly: GCA_020248785.1. Lineage (GTDB taxonomy): Bacteria > Pseudomonadota > Gammaproteobacteria > Burkholderiales > Burkholderiaceae_F > JALHMQ01. The sequence continues at coordinate 24,842 of JADCGX010000147.1, forward strand.
CCGAGCCCCGCCTTGCGATGCGAGCCGAAGCCCCGGATCAGACGGTGGCGCAGGGGCTCGGCGTCGCTGACCTCCAGCGCGCCCTCGATGATCGCGTGCTGCACCTTGAAGTGCTGTCCGCGGTGTGAAAAGCGCAGAGTGGCCAGGGCGATGTCGTTGATGAGCAGGCGCAGGCCGAAGCTGGGCGCCATCTGCTTGAACCAGGCTTCCACGTCCTGCGCGGTCGCAAACGGAACGACGCGTTTCTCGTTGCCTTCGACGTACTCGCGTCCGACGCACAGTGGCAGGGAGAAGCGATACATCAGCCCCTCGGCAAGCTGGATCACCTCGCGCTTCGGCTCGAGGGCGCTCAAGGCGCCGTCGGGCCAGCGCGTCCAGGGTTCCACGGAGCGGACCCAGTAACGGCCGGGCACCGCGCTGTCAGCGCGAAACAAGTATCGGCCGAAGCCCGCCTTTGTCCCGAAGACATCGGTCAGCGCCTCATGCGCCGAGAGCGGATCGGTGTCTGCCTCGAACGTGACGGCGGTCTCGAACAATTCGAGTTCGGGAATGTCGAGCCGCGTGAAGCTCAAGAGCGAATTCATGCATCCGTCCCGCAGTCGAGAGCAACATGACCAAGATGCGGCAGCGGCCGTGGCGGCGCCGCTGCGATCCAGTTGCCGCTTCGACGGAAAGCGTTCATCACGGAATGCGATCGAGAGTCAACGAAGCAACGTCGATGCTGCGCCTTGGACGCGCCCACACGACATCTCCGCCGAGCGCCAGCATGGAAAGATCGGTTCAGCCGCCCAATGGTCAGTGCAGCGGGCCAGTGGCGCGCGCGGGCTTCGGCCGATCTTAGCGCTGTCCGTAGTAGCGCTCGGGTAGTGGCGCAAAGCGATGCAGAGGGTATGTGCGTATCCCGCTGGACTCGGCGCGTCGCGGCCCGCGCCACCGCGGAGCCTCGGTGATCGGCTCGCTTGACGTCGCATTCATCGTTTGCACCGCCGAGCGCACTGCCCCCAGCGTAAGTGCTCGGCACTCAAAACGGGTGGACAGCATCAGGCTGCCATCGACCGCCGTCCCTGCGCAAGGCGGAGTCGGCAGGGCCGCAGCGGCGGAAAGTCCGGCGGCGCCCCACAGAACCGCCCCGGTTGCCCAGACGGCAATGCCAAAACGCTTCAGGTGCATGGGATAGAGTGTGCGCAAGCCCAGCCGACTGGAGCGGCCGAATTGCCTCGGCAAACGCGGCCATATGCAGCGATTGCAACGCCGCAGCGCGCTAGGGCCATCTCAAGCTTGGTGGATCGGCCGCGCCAATGATCGTTGTCGAGTGCCGTTCGTTACCGCTAGCCGGAGCTTCTTGTGCGTGCCGCGCTGCGTCGAGGCATCGCATCGCGATGCGGACCGAACGTACTCAGCCAGCCACATGCAGAACGTGCATCGAGGACGTTGGTGCGAGTGCCCGCTGATCGTCGGAGTCGCAGCCCGCCTACAATCCACATTGATGTACACCCCTGCCGACCACGAGTTCATGCGCCGCGCGCTGGCGCTAGCCGAGCGCGCCATGAACTACGCGTCGCCCAATCCGCGCGTTGGCTGCGTCATCGCGCGAGACGGGCGCATCCTCGGCGAAGGCGTCACCCAGCAGCCGGGCTCCAATCATGCCGAGATCGAGGCCTTGCAGGATGCCCGCCGCAACGGCAACGACGTGCATGGCGCCACGGCGTACGTCTCGCTCGAACCCTGCTCGCACTTTGGCCGCACGCCACCTTGTGCCACGGCGCTCATCGAGGCGCGCCTGGCGCGCGTGATCGCCGCGGTCGAGGATCCGAACCCGCTGGTGGCCGGCCGCGGCCTCGCGATGTTGCGCGACAACGGGGTCGATGTGCGCTGCGGCCTGCTGGCGCACGAGGCGACGGAACTGAACATCGGCTTCTTTGCCCGCATGAACCGCGGCCGGCCGTGGCTGCGCATGAAGATCGCTGCCAGCCTCGATGGCAAGACGGCTCTGGCCAGTGGTGTGTCGCAATGGATCACTTCCGAGGCGGCGCGTGCCGATGGTCATGCCTGGCGCGCCCGCGCCTGCGCCGTGCTCACCGGTATCGGCACTGTGCAGGTGGACAACCCGCAGTTGTCGGTGCGGCTGATCGAGACGCCGCGCCAGCCGCTGAAAGTGCTGGTGGACTCACGCCTGGAGGTCGATCCGGCGGCGCGCTTGTTCGACGGCACCAGCGTGCTCATCGCCTGTGCCTACGCCGATCCCGCGAAGGTCGCGCGTCTGCGCGAGTTGAAGGCCGAGGTCGTCGAGCTGCCCAATGAGAACGGCAAGGTCGACCTGAAGGCGCTGGCGCACGAGCTGGCGCGGCGGGGCATCAACGAGTTGCATGTGGAGGCGGGCTTCAAGCTCAATGGCTCGCTGGTGCGGGCCGGGCTGGTCGATGAGCTGCTCGTCTACCTCGCGCCGCTGTTGATCGGCGAGGCACAGGGCATGGTGCTTCTGCCGGCGCTGTCCGACCTAGGGCATGCGCGGCGCCTGAGCTTTCGCGAGGTCACGCGGGTGGGCGAGGACGTGCGCGTGCTCGCGCGCCTGACGCCGGTGGCACCCGACGCCAACGAGGCCGGCTGATGTTCACGGGGATCGTGCAGGGGGTTGGCCGCATCGTGCGCAGTGAGGCGCTCGGCTTTGGCCGGCGCCTGACCATCCATGCGCCCAAGCTTGGGCTCGACGACGTGCGCGTGGGCGATTCGATCGCGGTCAACGGCGCGTGCATGACGGTCACGAGCAAGGCGGCGATCGAGTTCACCATCGATGTCTCGGCCGAGTCCCTGTCGAAGACGGCGGGTCTGGACGCACAGGGCGCGGTGAATCTTGAAAAATCAATGCGGCTCGGCGATCGTGTCGACGGGCATCTCGTCAGCGGGCATGTCGACGGCACTGGCACGGTGGCGGTGATGGAGCAGCGTGGCGAGAGCTGGCTGCTCATTGTCGAAGCGCCGGCCACGCTCGCGCGCTACTTTGCCTATAAGGGGTCGGTGACGGTCAACGGTGTGTCGCTCACGGTCAATCAGGTGGAGGACGTGCTGCGCGGCGCCGAGAGGACCGGCTGCCGCATCTGGATCAACCTGATCCCGCACACGGTCGCCGTGACCACGCTGGCGCAACTGCGGCCGGGCGATCGGGTGAACCTCGAAGTCGACATGCTGGTGCGCTACGTCGAGCGCATGCTGGCGTTGCAGTCGCGCTAGGCCGCGCCGCCAATGGTCGGCGGTGCCCATCTGTTCTTTCTCGGCGCGCTCATCGTCGTCGTCCTCGTGCTGAGCTGGAGCGACGCAATGCGGCGCGCGCTGTCGATCGCATTCGTCGCCATCCTGCTGATCTTCCTTGCGTTGCGCGAGCTGCCGCTGCTGCTGCCTGGTGATCGCCTGCTTGGCGAGCATTGGAACTGGAGCGGCGAGTTGCTTGCGTTCCTAGGCGTTCTGGGCGTCGCGCAGATCCTGGTCGCGCGTGCCGGTTTCTCGTGGCAGGAGTTGGGTGTGACGCTGCGGCAGCGCGCGGGCAGTTGGTGGCCTGGGCTGCTCGTGCTGCTTGCGGTGGTCGGGGCCAACCTCTTGCTGCTGCTGACGTTCGCGACCTTCCGCCTGCAGCACGTGCCTGCCGAGACCTGGCTGTACCAGGCCACCATGCCGGGGTTGGTCGAGGAGACCGTGTTCCGCGGCGTGCTGCTGGCGCTGGCCGAGCGGCTCATCGCACCGCGCTGGTCGGTGGGTGGCGCGCGCCTCGGCTGGGGCGGGGTGCTGGTCACGCTCGTCTTTGTTGGCCTGCATGGCTTCAGCGCGCATGTACTGACCGGCGTGCTGCCGGCCGCGCTGCTGTACCTTTGGCTGCGCGCGCGCACCGGCAGCCTCGTGCTGCCCATCGTCGCGCACAACACGTGGAATCTTTCGGTCTACTTCGCCCATCTTTAGTTTGCGTTCTATCTCAATGCCCGTCCTGTTCCAGCCGCTCGCACTGCGCCAGCTCACCCTGTCCAACCGCATCGTCGTCTCGCCGATGTGCATGTACTCGGCGCAGGACGGCAGCGCCACGGCCTGGCACCACGCGCACCTGGGCTCGCTGGCCCTGTCCGGCGCCGGCCTGCTGTTCGTCGAGGCGACGGCGGTCACGTCCGAGGGACGCATCACGCCGGGTTGCCTGGGGCTGTACAGCGATGCGAACGAGGTCGCGCTGGCACCCATCGTTGCGATGGTGAAGGCGACGGCACCCATTGCCCTCGGTATCCAGCTGGCCCACGCCGGCCGCAAGGCCGCCAGTCTTGCGCCATGGATCGGCGGACGCCTGAAGCCGAGCGACCCCGGCGGCTGGCAGAGCGTGTCGGCCTCCGCGGTGCCATTCAACGAGACCGATCCGCCGCCGCGCGCCCTTACGCTGGCGGAGATCGAGGCACTGCCGGCTCACTGGGCGGCGGCGGCACGGCGCGCAGTGCGCGTGGGCTTCGAAGCGATCGAGGTGCACATGGCGCACGGCTACCTGATGCATCAGTTCCTCTCGCCACAGTCCAATCGCCGCGACGATGCCTACGGCGGTGCGTTCGACAACCGCACGCGCCTGCCGCTCGCGGTGTTCGAGGCGGTGCGCGCCGCCGTCCCGGCGCACATCCCGGTCGGCGTGCGCGTCTCGGCCACCGATTGGCTGGAGCACATCGACGAGCCAAGCTGGACGCTCGAGCAGACGATCAAGCTGGCGCAGCGGCTCAAGACGCGCGGCTGCGACTGGATCGATGTCTCTTCGGCCGGCATCTCGCCGCGGCAGAAGATCGCGGCCGGGCCCGGCTACCAGGTGCCGTTTGCGCAGGCCATTCGCGCGGCCACCGGCATGACCACGATCGCGGTGGGCATGATCACCGAGCCGCGGCAGGCCGAGGCGATCATCGCGCAGGGCCAGGCCGATCTCGTCGCGCTCGCCAAGGGGTTCCTGCTCGATCCGCGCTGGGCCTGGCGCGCGGCGGCCGAGCTGGGTGCGCCGGTGCGCGCGCCCAAGCAGTACTGGAACATGGTGCCCAAGGCGAGCCATCTGAGCTTCAGCGATCCGCCCTTCGGCGCCTGACGCAGGCCGTCCATTGACCCGCCGCAGCAAGGGTGTTTAGCCAGCGAGGTCTTTGAATGCCGTGCGCGGGCCGCGACCTACAATGGCGCTTCCAGTTCGACACGAAAGCGCGCCATGCTGAGCGCTGTGCCCAAGAGTCCCGTCGCCGGGAGCGAGATCGCGCCCACCGAAGAGATCATCGCCGCCATCCGGCGCGGCGAGATGGTGGTGCTGGTCGACGATGAAGACCGCGAGAACGAGGGCGACCTCGTGTTCGCGGCCGACTTCGTCAGTGCCGATAAGATCAATTTTCTTGCGAAGTACGGCCGGGGACTGATCTGCATGCCGATCACGGCGGCACATGCCAACCGGCTGCAGTTGCCGCCAATGACGCCGCATAACCGCGCGTCGCATGGCACCAACTTCACCGTCGCCATCGAAGCGGCAGACGGCGTCAGTACAGGCATATCCGCCGCCGATCGCGCGCACACGATCAAGGTGGCCAGCCGACCAGACGCCCGACCAGAACACATTGTCCAGCCGGGTCATGTCTTTCCCTTGGTGGCGCAGGACGGCGGCGTGCTGATGCGGGCCGGACACACGGAAGCCTGCTGCGACCTTGCTAGGCTGGCCGGGCTGACTCCCGCTGCCGTGCTGTGCGAGATCATGAACGACGACGGCACCATGGCCCGCCTGCCGGACCTGGTTCCCTTTGCGCGCCGGCACAAGCTGAAGCTCGGCACGATCGCCGATCTCATCCACTACCGCGCCGCCAACGAGTCGATGATCGAGCGCATCGGCGAGCGGCGCATCAGCACCGCGGCCGGCCCGATGCGCCTAGTGGTGTATCGCGACAAGCCCAGCGGCAGCGCTCACTTGGCGCTGGTGCACGGCACGATCGACCCGGACAGGGAAGCGCTGGTGCGCGTGCACGAGCCGACCTCGCTGATCGACCTGCTCGAGGCCGACGTCAGCACGCACTCCTGGACCTTCCCGCGCGCGCTGCAGACCATCGCCGCGAGCGACAGCGGCGTGATCGTGCTGCTCAACTGCGGCGAGAGTGCCGAGCAGCTGCTTGGCAAGTTCGCGGAGTTCCAGGACCTGTCGCATGGCGCGTCCGGCGGCGGCAGGCCGCAGCGCGCCGCCAAGATGGACCTGCGCACCTACGGCGTGGGCGCGCAGGTGCTGCGCGACCTGAACGTCGGCCAGATGCGCCTGCTCGCCCGCCCGCGCAAGATGCCGTCGATGACGGGCTTCGGTCTGCAGACAACCGGGTATCTCGAGGCCTGAGAAGCCGTTCTCACCACTGGGACACAGAGTCCACAGAGCAGCGCAGGCGACTGCTCTCCCGTTTTGCCCTGTGATCTCTGTGTCTCTGTGCTCGAACCCGAGTCCTCCCGCGTGGCGGGTGCCGCCCGAGTAGACTCGCCCCATGGCAATCGATCAAATCAGTCCTGACCTGGACGGGGACGGCCTGCGCATCGGCATCGTGCAGGCCCGCTTCAATGCGTGGGCGGGCAAAGCGCTCGCCGAATCGTGCCTCGCCGAACTCGCCAATCTGGGCGTTGACGAGGACGACATCACCCACATCACGGTGCCTGGCGCGCTCGAGGTGCCGGTCGCGCTGGCCAAGCTCGCCGCGACCGAGGACTTCGACGCGCTGATCGCACTGGGCGCGGTGATCCGCGGCGAGACCTATCACTTCGAGGTCGTGTCTAACGAGTCTGCCCGCAACGTCTCGCAGGTGTCGCTGCAATATGGCGTGCCGATTGCCAATGCGATCCTGACCTGCGACACCGAGGAGCAGACGCAGGCACGCGTGGCCGAAAAGGGCCGCGATGCCGCCCGCGTGGCCGTCGAGATGGCCAATCTGCTGTGGGCGCTCGACGAGACCGGCGAGCCCAGCGGCCCCGACGACCTCGACAACGAGTAAAGGCCGACCTCGATGAGCACCGACACCGCACAGCCGGCAGGCAAGGGCGGGGCGGGGCGCAGCGCCCGCCGGCGCGCACGCGAGTTCGCCCTGCAGGGGTTGTATCAGTGGCTGGTCGGCGGGCAAGACGCCGCGGCGATCGAGGCGCACTTGATGGAGACCGAGGGTTTCGACAAGGCCGATCTCGCGCACTTCCGTGAAGTGCTGCACGGCGCGATCGACAGCGCCGACGAACTGCGGGCCGACTTTGGCGGCTTCATCGACCGCGGCCTGCCGCAGCTGTCCCCGGTGGAGCACGCCATTTTGCTCATCGGCAGCTACGAGCTGAAGCATCGCGCCGAGATTCCCTACCGCGTCGTCATCAACGAAGCGGTGGAACTCGCGAAGAGCTTCGGCGGCACCGAAGGCTTCAAGTACGTCAACGGCGTGCTCGACAAGCTGGCGGTCAAGCTGCGGCCGGCCGAAGCAGCGCGCTAGTGTAGTGTTCTATTCTTGAAGGAACGTAAGTGAGTTAGCCACCTCCAATGCTCTACTTCGGTCTGCATTGGAGTGGGCGATTGCGAGTTGCCCCAGGGATAGAGTTGACGGATGAGCAGGAAGTCGAGCTGACGAGACTGGCGCGCTCCAAGCGCACCAGCGTCAGGCTGGCCCA
>JADCGX010000148.1 GCA_020248785.1 Burkholderiales bacterium
CGCGGCCAGCAGCACGCGCAGCGGGATCGGCAGCGACAGCACCCACTGGCGCACCGGCACGTGCGGGATGACGCGGTCGACCAGGTGCGCTGCCGTCTGCGACATGCGCCGCGCGCCGCACGAGGGGCAAAAGCCGCGGCGGCAGCGGTATCGCTCCGCGTCCGTACCCAGCCGCCTGCCTGACCCGCTCAGGCGCTCTCGCGTACCCGGCCGAGCTCAGTCCCACGTCGGGGGGTTCTCTCCGGACAAGTCCTCGAAGGCCCGGTGCGCCGCGCCGACCAAGCGCTTGGTGTCGTCGCTACAGTCGGCGGTTCAGGAAATCGAAAACATCGTTTCTGCCCCTTGCGTTTACGGCTCGCCGTGGCTCAGGTTCTCCCTCACCTTTCGCAGCAATGTCATCAGCTCCCGCTGCTGCGCTGGCGTCATCCCGGCTACCGCCTGCGCTGCTAGGCGCCGGGCCTGCTGCCGCAGCGTGCGAAGCACCACCTGCCCGTCTGAGGTAAGCGCCAGCCGCAGGTTGCGCCGGTCGGCCGGGTCGGCTTCGCCAGCCAACAACTCGCGCGCGCGCAAGCCCTTAACCAGGCGCGCCAGCTGCGCCTTATCGCGCCCACTGTGTTCTGCCAGCCGGCTCTGCGTGGCGCCGGGGTGGCGCGCAAAGAAGCTCAGCACCTTGCTTTCCATATGCGTGATGTCATGCGGCCCGCCGCGCAGCACCTGGTACTGCTGAGAGCGGTACTGGTGCATCACCGTGTGCACCAAGTCCAGCACATCCTCTTCGGCCGCCGTGTTGTGGCTGGCAGATTGGTTGACTTTGTCTATTTTTCTGGTCATGATAAGAGATAGTGTCAACTATTTCCGGAAGCGAGACCATTCTTTCCACGGTGCCGAAAGTGCAACGCGTCTGCCGCGAACTCAAGTGTGGTCCCGTGCGTGTAGCGCAGGTGCCGGTGCTCAACCCGCCCGTGCGCGCCATCACGTTTGGCGGCGAGTGGCAGGCTGGCGTCCTGACTCAATCGTTCGATCAACGCTTGAAGCTCTTTCCATTCACAGACGGGAACGCGCTGGTGTGGCGCGACCACGCGCCGCAACTGGCGGCGACGGCCGTACCTTGCCGGCAAGCGGTGATTGGCGGCCCGCGCCGTTCGTCTGTCATCGCCCCAGGACGCGACGGGGTCCTGCTGCTGGGTGACGATTCCGCCTTGCCAGTCATTGCGCACCAGCCGGATCGGATGCCAGCCGGCCCGCCCGCGATCATGCTTCCGAATGCGCCTGATGCCGACGGCCGCCCCAAGCTGGCCAGCAGCGCCGACCTGCGCCTGAAATGGTTTGGCGATCAGGCCGACCCGACTCGTGCACTGCGCGCCGGCGTAGTCGCGGCGATGGCCCTGGTAACACACAAACCGCTCGACAACAAACGTCACGGCCGCCAACCCATCCGCGCTGCGGCATGTAGGAAGCACGGCGCCACCACGCACCATAACAACCTGGAGAACTGACCCATGCCCGGCCGCTTCCTCACGCTGGACGACGTGCTGTACGAGTACGTTCTGGACAACTCACTGCGCGAGCACCCAGCCCAGGCGGCTCTGCGGGAGGCCACCCGCAGGCACCGCTATGCCGGAATGCAGATTGCGCCGGAACAGGGGCAGTTTATGGCGATGCTGGTGAAGCTACTGGATGCGCGCCGCACTATCGAGATCGGCGTGTTCACTGGCTACAGCGCGCTAGCGGTTGCGCTGGCGCTGCCGGACGACGGCCGACTGTTGGCGTGCGACGTCAGCGACGAGTTCACGCGGATCGGCCGGCCGTTCTGGGAGCAGGCCGGCGTCGCGCACAAAATCGACCTACAGCTGGCGCCGGCGCTGGACACGCTCGACGCACGGCTGACCACCGGCGAAGCCGGCCACTACGACTTTGCCTTCATCGACGCCGACAAGTCCGGGTACGACGCCTACTACGAGCGCTGCCTGCGGCTGGTGCGTCCGGGCGGGCTGATCGCGGTGGACAACACGCTTTGGGGTGGCGATGTGGCCCGATCCGCACGCGACGCCGACACCGCCGCTCTCCAGGCCTTCAACCGAAAGCTGCATGGCGACGAGCGTGTGGACGTTTCGCTGCTGCCGTTCAGCGACGGGTTGACGCTGGCGCGAAAGCGCTGACCGTAGCCACGGCTACCCGGAAAGTGGGCGGCTTCTGCTTGCCCATCAACGGCTGCCATCGTGCGTCACCGTGCTGGGCGACATTGCTGAAGCCAGTCGCCAAGCAAGCCTTTCGCTGGTCGAACATCGAGGCGCCGAATCGCGCGGAATTGACGAAACACAGTCGGATTCGAACCAGCGCGTCCGCGGTGCCTTGTCGCAGCCGCTCTGTCTGTCAGATCGCGTTGTGTGATGCCGGAGCGACGCGAAGGGAAGCCCTGGCACTTTGCTTTCCATTTGCTTGATGTCGCGCGGTCCTTCGCACAGCACTCGGCCTGCTGCGAGCCCCACTGGTGCATCACCGCATGCACAAGGTCCAGCACGCTCCCTTCCGCGGCCCGCTCGTCAACGGTCCGTTAGTTGACATTATCCACCGTACTGGGCATGATGTTGGATATTGTCAATTGTCTCGATTTGTATGACCACACTTTTCGCAGCACCTCACGTGCAGCGCTTGTCTCACGAACGCAAGCGCCGTCAAGCGCCAAAGGCTCAGACGGTCAGTCCGCACGTGCGCGGCGTCACGCTTAGCAAAGAGTCGCTTGTCGATTTCGTGATGCCTTCAATAGACGACCCTTGGCAGTCGTCCCCAAACACGGGCGGCAACGCTCCGGTGCGGCGCGACTACACGCCGCGGCGCTTCGAAACCACGTCCTGCGATAGCGTGCGCCTGGCATCGAGCCCCATCGCCGCGGCTGTGGTGTGCCGCCGCACCTGGCGCTTGGCGGCTGCGTAAGGCCGAGTGAAGGATAGTTCCTTCGTACACCCGAACACGGGAACGCTGCACGCGATGCGCACGAATTCCACCAGCGGCCCGCGCCGCAACTTCTTCGGTGTCTTTGCCTACAGCCGGCGCGCGCTGCAGTTGGTGTGGAGTACGAGTCGGCCCTTGACTTGCTCGCTCGCTCTGCTGACCCTCATCGCTGGCATGCTCCCCGCTGGCATCGCCGCGGTTGGCGCGTGGCTAGTTGATGCGGTGATCGCCGCGATCGACACGGTCCGCTCAGGCAATGCGCCCGACACGGTTCGCGTCGTTGAACTCGTCGCGCTGGAGGGCGGACTTGTGGCGCTGCTGGCCGCCACGCAGCGCGGGCTGGCCTTCTGTCAGTCGCTGCTCCGCGCGCAGCTCGGTAAGCGCGTCAACCTGATGATCCTCGACAAAGCGCTGACGCTTGAGCTCGCGCACTTCGAGGACGCCGAGTTCTACGACAAGCTCACGCGCGCGCGCCGTGAGGCCTCGACCCGGCCACTGTCGCTGGTAACGCGCACCTTCGGGCTGATCCAGAACATGGTCGTGTTGGTGAGCTTCGGAACGCTGCTTGCGGCGCTTTCGCCATGGGCCGTGGCGATCCTGATCTTCGCCGGGCTGCCGGCGTTCGTTGCCGAAGCGAAGTTCTCCGGCGATGCGTTCCGGCTGTTCCGCTGGCGCTCTTCGGAGACGCGCATGCAAATGTACCTGGAGACAGTCATCGCGCGCGAGGATCACGCCAAGGAGGTGAAGCTCTTTGGCCTGGGTCCACTGCTACTTGATCGCTACCGCGACATTTCAGAAAAGCTCTACTACGCGGAACGCGACCTGGCGCTGCGTCGCGACGCATGGGGCCTCGCCCTTGGACTTGTCGCGACGGCGACTTTGTACGCCGCCTACGCGTGGATCGCCGTCGCCACCATTGCCGCGCGCATCACCATCGGCCAAATGACCATGTACCTGATGCTGTTTCGCCAGGGGCAGTCAGCAGTGGCGTCGGGCCTTGCCGCCATCGGCGGCATGTACGAGGACAACCTTTACCTGTCGACGCTGTACGACTACCTGGAGACGCCGGTTGCGCCGACAGTGGGCCGCGCCGAGCGCGGGCCGCGCCCCGAGGACGGCATCCGCTTCGACAACGTGAGTTTTCGATATCCGGATGCCGAGACCGAGGCGCTCACCGACATCGATCTGCACGTCCGGCCCGGGGAATCGCTCGCGCTGGTTGGTGAGAACGGGTCCGGCAAGACCACGCTGATCAAGCTGCTGACTCGGCTCTATTCACCGACCCGCGGCCGCATCCTGCTCGACGGGCTCGACCTGCGCGAGTGGCACGAGGACGCGCTGCGTCGGCGGATCGGCGTGATCTTCCAGGACTTCGCGCGCTACCAACTGCTGCTTGGCGAGAACATTGGCGCCGGTGATGTGCGCCACTTTGAGGACGAAGCGCGCTGGCGGAAGGCCGCAGCGCAGGGCATGGCCGATGCGATCATCGCAACGCTGCCGCGCGGATACCGGACCCAGCTCGGCAAGTGGTTCAAGGACGGCCGTGAGCTGTCCGGCGGGCAGTGGCAGAAGATCGCGCTGTCACGCGCGTTCATGCGTAACGAGGCCGACGTGCTTGTGCTCGACGAGCCGACCGCGGCGATGGACGCTGCAGCCGAGGCCAGCGTGTTCGAGCGATTCCGCGGTCTTACGCGAGACCGGATCGCAATCCTGATCTCGCATCGCTTTTCGACTGTGCGCATGGCCGACAAGATCGTGGTGATCCAGGAAGGCCGCATCGCGGAGCACGGCAGCCACGACGAATTGATGGCGCGCAACGGCAAGTACGCGCACCTGTTCGCGCTGCAGGCAAACGGGTATCGCTAGCTCCGCGGCGAAGCGCGCCCAACGAGGAACTGGAGAACGATGGTGATCCGTCGAAGTGTGGAATTGATCGCCGGCACCAGGCTGGCCAGTCTGCTGGCGCCTGAAGTCTGGCTGGTGGGACCGCTTAACCGGTACTTTGGGCCGAGCTGCATGCATGGCCAGCGGCGCTCTGCCCTCGGCGCGCCGGTGGCCTACCTTTCTTGGCGCCGTGCGGCCTCTGGCGACCGTGTACCCGGTTGGCCCGGCGGTGCGGGCCGGATCGAAGCAGCTGCAGGAGCGGCTGGCCGACGCTACGCTGCGCAGCATCCCGCTGCTCGGCAGGCTTTACGACATGGCCGACTGCATGGTGCGCCTGTTTGATCGCATGCAGGAGGCCGATGTTCGCGCGATGAGACCCGCCTGGTGCTTCTTCGGCAGCCAGACCGGCGAAAGTTGTGCGGTGCTCGCGCCCGCCGCTGCCGAGGCGCCGCGCGCGTCGTGCGTTCGCCATGACGCCATGACGCCATGACCCCGGTGACCGCTTGAACCCCAACGCGGCGCAGCTTTGGACCGCGCCCCGCTGGGGGCTGGCGCTGCTGCTGGCCTGCCTGGGCATGCTGGGGCCGTTCGCGGTCGACACCTACCTGCCGGCGTTCGGCTCCATGCAGCGCGCGCTCGACGCCTCGCCGGCGCAGATGCAGCAGACGCTGGCGGCCTACCTGGCGGGCTTTGCGCTGATGAACCTGTTTCACGGCGCGCTGGCCGACAGCTTTGGCCGCCGGCCGGTCATCCTGTGGGGCGTGGCGGCTTTCACGCTGGCCTCGGTGGGTTGCGCGCTGAGCCAGACCATCTGGCAGCTCGTCTTGTTTCGCGCTATGCAGGGGCTGGCCACCGGCGCGGGCATCGTGGTCAGCCGTGCGGTGATCCGCGACATGTTTCCACCGGCCGAGGCGCAGCGCGTGATGTCGCAGGTAACCATCTTCTTCGCCGTGGCGCCCGCCGTCGCGCCGCTGATCGGCGCGCAGTTGTATGTACACCTGGGCTGGCAGGCGGTGTTCTGGTTCCTCGCCGCCATCGGCCTGGCGCTGTGGCTGGCCAACTGGCGCCTGCTGCCCGAGACGCTGCACAAGGACGTGATGCAGCCGTTCAACGTGCGCAACCTGCTGGCCGGCTACGCCACGCTGCTGGGCGACCGCCGCTTCATTCTGCTGGCGCTGGCCTCGGGCGTGCCGTTCAACGGCATGTTCCTTTACGTACTGTCGGCACCGGCCTTCCTCGGTGAGGTGCTGGGCCTGCAGCCGACGCAATTCTTCTGGTTCTTCTGCTGCACCGTGGCCGGGATCATGGGCGGCGCCTGGGTCAGCGGGCGGCTGGCGGGCAAGATCAAGCCGCGCCGGCAGATCCGCCACGGCTTCGTCATCATGGTGGCGGTGTCGCTGGTCAACGTGGCGGCGCATGCGCTGTTGCCGCCGCAGCCTGCCTGGGCGCTGCCGCTGATCGGCGTGTTTGCCTTTGGCTGGTCGCTCATGGTGCCGGTAGTCACACTCATGGTGCTCGATCTGGCGCCGCAGCGGCGCGGCTTGGCCTCGTCGCTGCAGGCGGTGATCGGCAGCGTGGCCAACGCCCTGGTTGCCGGCGTGCTCTCGCCGCTGGTGATGCACTCGGCGCTGGCGCTGGCGGTCGCCTCGAGCGGGCTGATGGTGGTCGGGCTCGCCAGCTGGTGGCTCTTCAATCGACTGGGGCACCGCCGCAGCGCCACCGCCTGACCGGTGCTGCACCCAGCCCGCGTGCGGCACATAGGAAGTTCAAACGCCCCTGAAGCCCGACGACCAGACCGAGGCCAGCCAAGAAGGGCCGACTGCGGCAGTGAGATCGTGGCAGATCGTGGCAGCGGCGCCCATTCGGACCGTCTCGCCGCTCCCCCTGGGTCTCGTCTGGCCTTGATCTGCCGCCTCAGTCTCAGGGTTGAACCTCATCCGGCTACGCCGCGCCCACCGGGCGCGCAGCATCGCCCGGCCGCAGGCGACGCTCAGGTCTGCGGAAGCGGTGTCGATCAACGCCGGCACGGGCCAGACGGTGTTCAGGCGGGGCGGCTTCAGCCCTGCACCACCTCGCGCGCCCGCCCCCGAGGCGGTGGCTGCGGATCCAGCCCGAGATGGGTGAGGATCTTCGCGATCACCGGCCGCTCGAGGATGGCCG
>JADCGX010000149.1 GCA_020248785.1 Burkholderiales bacterium
CTCGTCGCCCCCACCTCGGCGCGCCGCCAGCGCCTTGCGTCTTGCTTCACCCATCGGGTGAGTGTGCCAACACGCCGCAAGTGCAGGTCAGCGCTCGCAAATCAGGTCATCGCATCACGGTAACTGCCGGATCTAGGCTGAATCATCTTGCTGATCAGCTCGCCTCGAGCGCCCACTTGCTGGCGTTGTAGGGCCCGTAGAAGGGCATCGTGATGCGGCCGAGGAGGCTCGAGACGTTGACCATCAGGCCGGAACGCCTTTCGCGCCAGGTGGGCAGCAGCGCCCTGTTGACGCGGTGCACTCCGAACAGGTTGACGTCGAACAGGCGCTTCAGGTCGTCGGCGGTGAAGGCCTCCTGCAGGCCGTGCACACCGATGCCTGCGTTGTGGACGACCACGTCGGGCCAGCCTGCGGCACGGGTCGCTTGCGCGATGGCGGCATCGACGCTGGCGTCGTCGCTGACGTCCATCGCAACCACAGTGGCGCCGCGGGCTGCGAGCGCCTGCGCGACCTCACCTCCCCGGCCGCCAGGATCGCGCATGGTCGCGATCAGCCGATGACCGTGGTCGAGAAGAGTGTGCGCGATGAGGCGACCGAAGCCGCCACTGGCGCCGGTCAGCAGGATGGTCCGGTTCATGGTGATCCGCCGATTAAGGGATGAAGGGGTCGGGTGAGCGGGCGCGAGGGCGTCGTTGCCGGGCTCAGCGGGTCAGGTAGCCGCCGTTGACCCAGAGCATCTGGCCGTTAACCCACTGCGACTGCGGGCTCGCAAGAAACTCGACGATGGGCACGACATCGGCCTCGCGCCCCAGCCGACCCGAGACACTCAGCTCCGCGGCGAACGCGGCCGTTTGCGGCGTCTCGGCCGCGTGGAAGAAGCTGTTGTCCAGCGGACCCGGGCCGATGTAGTTGACGGTCACCCCACGTCGGCCGATTTCGCGCGCCAGCATGCGGGTGAACTCCTCGGCGGGCGCCTTGGTTCCCGCGTACAAGGCGTAGCCCGCAGCGCTGCCTGCGGTCAGCGAAGTGCCGATCTGGATGATGCGACCGCCGTCGGCCACGCGACGCGCGGCCTCGCGCATGACGAACAGCGCTGCCTTGGTGTTCGCGCGTTGCGAGCGCTCGTAGTCTTCCTCGGTGACCTCGGCAAGCGGCTTCTTGACGATCACGCCCACGGTGTTGATGACGATGTCGATTCGCCCGAAGGCCGCCTGGGCGGCGTCGAACACCTTGACGACGTTGGCCACCTCGCCGAGATCGCCCTGTTCGAACGCCACGCGGGCGCCCTCGGCGCGGACCAGCCGGATCGTCTCTTCGTTCTCGGCGCGCGACGAGGCACGGTGGAAATGCAGCGCGACGTCGACGCCGAGCCTCGCCAGTGCAACGGCGTAGGCGCGGCCCTGGTTGTTCCGCGCGCCGGTGACGACGGCCACTCTCCCGGCCAGCGGCCTCGCCGCCGATGCAGGCGTCGCGGACGCCCGGGCGCTCGATGCGGCAGCCCATGCGCTCAGGGCGCCGACGCCGCCGAGCCATTGCCGCCGGGTCTGCGCCTGGTGGGTGGAGAAGGGGTCGGGAGTGGATGGGTTCATCGGGGCCTCTCATGCCGATCTGTGGGTGGAAGGAAACGTCGGGCCACTGTATTGTTCGCGTGTGCCGGAATCTACGGGTTCTTGCTGATATGACTTTTCTTCTTCTGTGAATAGTTTTCAGGCATCCAGCGAGGCCGCCCTTGGATCGACTGACCGCAATGCAGACCTTTGCCCGAGTCGCGGAACTGGGCAGCTTCACCGGCGCGGCCAAGTCGCTGCAGCTGCCCAACGCCAGCGTGTCGCTGCGCGTGGCGCAGCTCGAGGAACACCTGGGCGTGAAGCTGCTGAGCCGCACCACGCGGCGGGTCAGCCTCACCGAGGACGGCGCGGCCTATCTGGCGGAAGCCCAGCGCCTGCTGCAGGCCCTCGAAGACCTGGAGGCCCGGACCGCGGGCGCCGTGCGCAGCCCGCGCGGGCGCCTGCGCGTCGACGTGCCGGCAGCGGCCGGCCGGCATGTCCTGGCCCCGGCGCTTCCGGCTTTTCTGATGCAGTACCCCGAGATGACGGTCGAGCTGGGCAGCTCCGACCGCCCGGTGGATCTCGTTCCGGAGGGTGTGGACTGCGTCATCCGCGGCGGCCTCGTGCACGACGACCAGCTCGTGGCCCGATCGCTTGGCGCCTTCGAGGTCGTGACCTGCGCCTCACCCGCCTACCTCGCACGGCACGGCACGCCGAGGTCGCCCGAAGAGCTGTCGCGACATCTGGCGGTGAACTTCTTCTCCGCCAAGACCGGCCGCGTCTTCGACTTCGAGTTCGAGCGCGACGGCCGCCGCTTCGAGATTGCCCTGGCGCATCGGGCGGCTGCCAACGACGCCGACGCGCACGTGGCGCTGGCGCTGGCGGGTCTGGGCCTCGCGCAGTGCCCGCGCACCCGCATCATCGCCGAACACATCGCCGCCGGGCGGTTGGTACCCGTCCTCGCCGACTGGAGTGCCGGGCGGCTTCCGCTTTACGTGATGTACCCGCGCAACCGCCACCTCAGTGCCCGCGTGCGCGCGTTCGTCGACTGGGTGGTCGAGCTGTATGCAGCGAAGTTCGAGCAGCTGGAAACCGGCGCCGGGCTGCCCGGCAAGCGCACTTCACCGAGACCCCGTGCTCGTCGTTGATGATCCGGATCGCTTCGCGCCCGGCGGGCGGCAACGGAGCTTTCGGCCCGCAGCCAACCTGATCGCCGCGTCCGGGTGAAGCCCCGCCGGTTCGAGCGAGAAGCGGTTGAGCGGGGATTCTGGGGCAGACCTACCTGGCCGAGCCGGATGCCGACGGCGAGGAGGCGCGCACGCTGCGGCCGCTGCAGGCCGCGGCCATCACCTATCGCATCGCCTTCGGCCCCCGCGCCGGGCAGAAGGTGCTGACGCTCAGGGGCGCGATGCCGCGCGAGGACTGGGCGCGCCAGCCGCTGTGCGCCGACATCGACGGGAACAGCGCAGCACGCGGCGGTGCGGGTGCAAGCCCA
>JADCGX010000015.1 GCA_020248785.1 Burkholderiales bacterium
CGCCAGCGCGCGACCTGCACGCGCCCGAGGCCCGGTTGCTCGGCGATGTCCTTGTTCCGAAGGCCCTGTGCGGCCAACAGCACGATCCGTGCGCGCTGGGCCAGCCTGACGCTGGCGCGCTTGGAGCGCGCCAGTCTCGTCGGCTCGACTTCCTGCTCATCCGTCAACTCGATCCCTGGGGCAACTCGCAATCGCTCACTCCAATGCAAACCGAAGTAGAGCATTGGGGGTGGCTCACTCACTTACGTTCATTCAAGAATAGAACACTACACTAGCGCGTGGCGCGGATTCATGTGCGCCGAAGCGGCCAAAGGCCGTGGAGGCGCGCACCGTGCAGCAAGCGCGAAGCGCGGCTCGCACGCCACTGAAGATTGTCTGGCTCCACCGGCGATGTGCAACACGGTGGTCGCGAGCGATGCACGTGCGATGGCGAACCCATCGCGCCGGTCGCGAGCGCAAAGCGCTCAGTCGAAGACCGGCGACTCCACCCCCAGCACCTTGTGCAGCTTTGGGCTGGTGGTGGTGTATTGCAGATGGATCTTTTTCTCAGGGAAGACGTACTTGGCGGCGCCAAAGGCCGCCAGCGCGGCCTCGTGGAAGCCAGAGAGGATGAGCTTCTTCTTGCCTGGATAGATGTTGATGTCACCCACCGCGAACACGCCCGGAACATTGGTCTCGAACTTCTCGGTATCGACCACGATCTGCTTGCGCTCCAGGGCCAGACCCCATTCGGCGATGGGGCCCAGCTTGGGCGACAGGCCGAAGAACACCAGCAGCGCATCGAGTGGCACGCGCCGCGTCACGCCGTCCAGCGCGGTGACGCGCACTTCGCTGAGCTTTCCGTCCTTTTCCTCGAAGCCCGAGATCTGACCGACCAGGAACTGCATCTCGTAGGCCACGCACAGCTCCTTCATCTTGGCCACCGAAGCGGGCGCGGCGCGGAAGCCGTCGCGCCGGTGCAGCAGGATCACGCTCTCGGCCTTGCCGACGAAGTTCAGCGCCCAGTCGAGTGCGGAGTCGCCGCCGCCGCAGATCACGAGGTTCTTGCCATGGAACTGCGTCGGGTCCTTCACCCGATAGTGCAATTGCGTGCCCTCGAACTTTTCGATGCCCTCGACCTTGAGTGTGCGCGCCTGGAAGCTGCCCACGCCGGCGGCAATGAACACGGTCTTGGTGAGGAAACTGGTGCCGAGCGAGGTCTGCACGTAGAAGCGGCCGTCAGCCTGGCGTTCGAGGACCGAGACTTCCTGGCCAAGGTGGAACTGCGCGCCGAACGGCTCGATCTGCTTGAGCAGGTTGTCGGTGAGTTCCTGGCCGGTGCACACGGGCACGGCCGGGATGTCGTAGATCGGCTTGTCCGGATAGAGTTCGACGCACTGGCCGCCCACCGACTTGAGCGAGTCGATGACATGCGCCTTGATTTCCAGGAGTCCGAGTTCGAAGACCTGGAACAGACCGACCGGGCCGGCGCCCACGATGACCGCATCGGTCTCGAAGGGCGCGCGTGGCGCCACATGGCCGTCGACAGTGCCCTCGGCGTTGTCCGGCGGATTCACGGTTGTGTCCATTGTTGTTCGTGCGAAGGTTCGTCGAGCTGCCCGGTCATTCACTGCGGACCCCAAACTTCGGATTGTCGCCGATCCGCAGTTGCGGTTCGCAAAGGCGCGTTGATACCGGTCAAGCGGCTGGTCATAAGGACCGACGCCATTGAGCCGCAATCGCAGCCCCATCCCCGTCGACTCAACGGCCCCTTTTTCCCTCGTCGGGGGCGCGGCGGCTCTGGCGCAGCGCCTCGTCGCGTTGTTCCTTCAGTTGAAGCTGCAACTGACGCAGGCGAGCATCGACCTCCGAGAGCACATAGAAGTCGGCATCGGCGGCCTTGCGCGCCAGCTGCAGTTGCTCAACGGCGGCTGGGGTGGCGCCGAGCAGCAGGTAGGCCTCTGCGACTGCCTGGTGGTGCAGCGTCTTGAGGTCCAGCGCGGCGTAGCTCTTGGCGAGCCCGGCGTAAAAGTTGGTGTCACTACGCGGCAAGGCGATCTGGTCGCGCAGGAAGCTCACTGCCTCCTCGTGCTTGTCGCTGCGTTGGAGCAGATCGACATAGTGCATGGCGGACAGCCGCGACAGCGGAAAGCGCTGCGCCGCCTCGCGCGCCAGCATGATCGCCGCCTCGCGTTCTTCCGCCGTTCGGGCAGCCGCAAACCGCGTCTCGGAGACAAGCTTGTCGAGCGTTGCCGACGGCGCGCGCACCAGGCGGCGCGCGGTCTGGGCGGCCTGCATGGCGAGCTCGTTCTGCCCCAGTCGCAGCGATGCAAGCGCATAGCCGTACTGCGCCGCCGCTTCAACGGCCGCCGTCTTGTTTCGGATCTGGGTGGCAAAGTGCTCCTGCGAGTCGCGCAGCCCCTGTGCGCTGGGGTCTTGCAACACGCGCAGACGGGCTCGCACCAGGGCGAAGTCCAGGCTGTCGGCGCGCTGGCGCACGCGCGTCTCGCGCACGCGCGTCTGGATGTCGCTGATCCGCTCCACAGTCAGCGGGTGGGTCCGCAGGTACGCAGGCGCCGCGCCTTCGTACAGTCGCGTCCCTTGTTGCATCCTGCCGAAAAAGGTCGCCATCGCGCGCGCGTCAAAGCCAGCGTCGACCAGGATCTGAAAGCCAACGCGATCGGCCTCGCGCTCGGCCTCGCGCGAGAAGTTCAACTGCTGCTGTAGTGCGGCTGCTTGACCACCAAGAATTGCCGCCTGCGCCAGATCGCTGCTGGAAGAGGACGACGAGCGTGCCGCCAGCAGCGCCAGCAGCAACGCGCCGATGGCCACCGCGGTCGACTCCTTCTGCCGCGACAGCATGCGCGCGATGTGGCGCTGCTCAACGTGGCCAATCTCGTGCCCAAGCACCGAGGCCAATTCACTCTCGCTCTGCGCGGTCAGGATCAGACCGGTGTGCACGCCGATGAAACCACCCGGCAGCGCGAATGCGTTGAGCATCGGGTCGCGCACCACGAAGAAGTTGAAATCGATGTGGCGTGACGCGCTGGCTGCCACCAACTGGTAGCCCAGGGCGTTGATGTACTCATTGGCGTCTGGGTCCGCCAGGTAGCTGGGGTCGCGCACCACCTGCCGCATGATGGCCTCGCCCAGCTTGCGTTCGTTGGACGGGGACAGATCGTCGCCCGCGGCCTCCCCCAAGGTGGGTAGCTCCGGCGCTTGCGCGCGCACTGGCACCGCGAGCGTCAACGCGACCGCAAGGGCCACAGCGGTACGTGAGGCGCGCAGCAGGAGCGTCGAGATCTTGGGCAATGGATGGAGTGGCCGGCGCGACAACGGGCGCGCGCTACCTCGCTAGGGGAACACTGACTATGATAGTCGGCGCGCCCAAGCGTTCCCTGAGCGGTTAGGCGTTCCCTTCTCCTCGCGGTCCGGGTTCCGGCGAGCGCAGGCAGATGTCGCCGGGTGTAACGTCTCCAAGCCATGAATAAGGACAATCAGTTCACGCACTTCGATGCCGCCGGCCAAGCTCACATGGTCGATGTGGGTGCGAAGGCCGAGACGCACCGCGTGGCGATCGCCAGCGGGCGGATCCGCATGCAGCCCACGACGTTCGAGATGGTGCGCTCTGGCAGCGTGAGGAAGGGCGACGTGCTCGGTGTTGCGCGCATCGCGGCAATTCAGGCTGCCAAGCGCACCAGCGATTTGATCCCGCTATGCCATCCGCTCGCGCTCACCCGAGTCGCGGTGGACTTTGCGTTGGAAGACGCAGCGCACGCCGTGCGCTGCACCGTGCAGGCAGAGACGCGCGGTCAGACCGGCGTTGAAATGGAGGCGCTTACCGCCGTGCAGGTGGGGCTGCTCACCATCTATGACATGTGCAAGGCCGTGGACCGCGGCATGGTGATCGAGGACGTGGCCTTGGTCGAGAAGCGCGGAGGCAAGAGCGGCCACTGGACGCGCGACGCCTGAACGCTTGCGCCGGACCCCGCCCGTCAAATGACGTTGTGCTCGACGAGCGGGCGCGCGTCGGCAATGCGCTGCATGGACAGCGGTGACAGATCGAGTGTTACGTAGCGCTTCAGCGCAATGAGTTCCGCGAGGCCGCGTCCGACCGCGGGGGCCTGCTGCATTCCATGGCCCGAGAAGCCGCAAGCGATGAACAGGTCGCGGACCGCCGGCACCTCGCCCACGATGCCGTTGGCATCGAAGGTGTTCATCTCGTAGTACCCGGCCCAGGCACGCTCCGGACGCAGCGCCTCGAAGGCCGGCACCCGCGCCGCCAGGCGCGGCCACAGCCACTCCTCGAACAAGCCGTGGTCGACCTGCTCGAGCGGCGGCTCATCGGGATCGCCGCCGCGCGGCGGTGCGCCGCAGATGAAGCGGTCGCGCTCGGGCCGGAACCACAAGCCGCTCGGATCGATCAGCAGTGGGCACGCGTGCAGTTGCGCTGGCGACGTGAAGACGAACACGTCCCGCTTGCGCGGCCGCACGGGCAGTGCGACGCCCAGGGGCTCCAGCAGCGCTGCGGACCACGCTCCCGCGGCGAGCACGACCGCGTCGCTCGCATGGCGGGTGCCGTCGCTGGTCACTGCGCCGACGACCCGTCCGTGCTGCACCTGGATCGACCGTACGTCCGCGTGGACGAACCGCACGCCCAGCGCGCGCGCCTTGTGGCGGAACGCCTGCAGGACGCTGTAGCCGTCGAACCAGCCTTCGCCACTGGTCGGTGTGCTCATGCCGAGGCTGCCGAGCGCGATGTCATCGACGGCGAGCCAGGGAAAACGCTCGGCCAACGCAGTGCGATCGAGCAGCAGCGTGGGGACACCACAGGCGTGCTGCAAGCGGACGTTCTCGCGCAGCGTGCTGGCGCCGGCGTCGGTGGCCAGGTAAAGATAGCCGGGCTCCGTGAGGCCAATGTCGGGCTGCACGCCATCCACCGCCAGCGCTACGCCGATGCGACGGTAGAACTGCAGGCTTGCCTGCGACAGCGCGATGTTGATCGCCGTGGAGAACTGCTGCCGGATCGAGCTGGCCGACAGGCTGCTCGAGGCGCGGGCATAGCTCGGATCCCGCTCGAGCACGGTGGCGCGCAGGCCATGCGCCTGCGCCAGCCAGTAGGCGGTAGCCGCGCCCATGACGCCGCCACCGATGATCAGCACCTCGCCCGCGCTGCGCACCGCTCAACCTAGAATCGGGACCATGCTCCGATTCTATGCAGCCGACGCCGTGCACCGGGCGCTGGACACGGCGCGCCTGGTCGATGCGCTCGAGCGTGCGTTCCGCGACGGCGCGCAGGTGCCGCTGCGGCACGTGCATCGCCTGGGCAGCACGGACAGCTTGCTTCTGATGCCGGCCTGGCGCGACGCCACCGCAACGGCGCCGGGCGCCCTGGGCGTCAAGGTCGTCACGGTCATGCCGGGCGCGGTCGCGCACGGCGCATCCACGGTGGCGGCGCTGTATGTGCTGCTCGATCGCGCCACCGGCGAGGCGCGCGCGGTGATCGATGGCGAGGCGCTGACCCTGCGCCGCACCGCGGCGGCCTCCGCGCTGGCAGCCCGCTACCTGGCGCGACAGGACGCCAGCGCCCTCCTTGTTGTCGGCACCGGCAAGCTCGCGCCGTACATGCTGCGCGCCCATTGCGCCTTGCGCCCGGCGCTCACGCGCGTGCGCCTTTGGGGGCGCAACCCGCAGGCTGCGCAGACGTTGGCGCAGGACCTGCGTGATGAAGGCCTGCCGGTGGAGGTGGCGACCGACCTGGAAGAGGCTACGCGGGCCGCCGACCTCATCAGCTGCGCCACCACGGCCACCGCAGCCGTCGTGCACGGCGCCTGGCTCAGGGAGGGGGCGCACCTGGACTTGGTGGGCGGCTTCACGCGCGCAATGCGCGAGGTGGACGACGCGGCGGTGGCGCGCGCCCGCATCGTCGTCGACACCTATGTTGGTGCGCTGGCCGAGGCCGGCGATCTGGTCGTGCCGCTCGAGTCTGGCGTGATCCGGCGCGACGATGTCGTCGCCGAGCTCGCCGAGCTGGTGCGCGGCGAGCGCCAGGGCCGCACGAGTGACAGCGAGATCACGCTGTTCAAGTCTGTGGGAACGGCACTCGAGGACCTCGCCGCCGCCGAACTGGTTGCCGCGAGCACGTAGCGAGCCAACGCGCGCCGTGCGGCGCGAGCGCAGTGCGGGCTGAAGGTTTACTTTGGCGGTGCGGTGTCGACGAAGCTCGGCCGCGCTGCCAGCTTCTCGTACAGCCGCGCGAGATTGGGATACTGGCCACGCCAGTCGATCTGCGGGAAGCGGAAGTCGAGGTAGGCCAGCGTGTAACCGACCGCAATGTCCGCAAGCGTGTACGTATGTCCATTGCACCAGGGTTTGTCACCCAGGCCGTTGGACATGGCCGCGTGACCCGCGTGGACCTTGCTCATCTGACGGGCGATCCACCTCTGCGACTGTTGCTCGGCCGGGCGCTGGGTCTGCTCCAGGCGCACGAGGATGGCGGCGTCGAGCATGCCGTCGGCCAGCGCTTCCCAGGTGCGGACTTCAACGCGCTCGCGCCCGTTGGCGGGGATCAGCTTGGCGAGCGGCGTCATGGTGTCCAGGTACTCGACGATCACGCGCGAG